>DRLG01000198.1 GCA_011053135.1 Chromatiales bacterium | reverse complement strand
TAACGGAAGACCGCGATGCTCTTTAAAATCTCCTGCGGCGCCATGGTGGTTCTACCCTCCATCGGGGTGCCCTCCTGTGGATTAAGGAAATTGAGCGGCACCGATTTCACACCGTTCTGGCGCAGTGTGTCGGCGAGTTCGACACGCTGTTCCAGTGACTCGCCCATGCCGAGGATGCCGCCAGCGCAGACCCGCAGACCCGCCTCAGTGGCGTGGCGAATGGTATCGATATTCTCCTGATAGGTGTGGGTGGTGCAGATGTTGTCGAAAAAACTTTCGGCACATTCGAGATTGTGGTGGTAGTTTTCCATCCCCTGCGCCTTCAGCATCTCGGCAGTTTCACGATCGAGCGCGCCGAGGCTGGCGCAGCGGCCAATCTCGCTATGTTCTTTCAGTTCACTGAAATACTCCTTTAGCTGCTCACGCTCCCTGTCGGAGCGGACTCCCCACCCTTTGGAGACCACACCAAAGTCACTCGCGCCCCATTCACGCGCCTGTCTGGCCTGTGCGACCAGTGTTTCCGCTTTAATGTAGTCGTAAACAGGCGCTTTACTCTCTTTATGGTGGCCACTCTGCGAGCAGAACGAGCAGTTTTCAGAGCAGTTGCCGGAGCGTACATTTGAGATCGCGCACACTTCGATTTTGTTACCACGGAAGTTACGGCGGATGCGGTCGGCACCCGCCATCAGCCAGGCGAGGTAATCCTCATTGAGGTTGATCATCCAGCGCCCTTCGTCGGCTCTCATTTCCCCCCCCTTGAGGACACGTTGGGTGATCTTGTCGATGCGGTTGTATTGCTCGCTCATGGAAGTCGCTCCAGATTAAGTGGGATTGTTCTACTGAATAAAGGGTGCAAATATTGAGGGGTAGCAGAATTCCTGTCAACTTCCATGGAGGGAAAGTTGTGAACGACTGTCTGAAATTTATACAGCGCTATCTGTTGCCACCCGTCTGTGTCACCTGTGGTGGCGCGGCGGAGGGTGAGCTTGATATCTGCCGCGGCTGCCTCGCTGCGATGCCCGGTCTCGGAACGGCGTGTCGTCGCTGTGCGTTGCCGCTTCCCCAGCCGGGGATCTGCGGCCACTGTATGACAAGCCCGCCGCCGTTTGAGCAGACTTTTGCCCTGTTTCGCTATGCCCACCCGGTTGATCACCTGATTCAGCAGCTCAAATTCAGTCGGCGGCTGGTCAATGCACGCCTGCTGGCCATGCTGATGGCGGCGTCACTACAGCAGCAGCGGCAGCGCCTGCCGGATCTGATTGTGCCGGTGCCACTGCATCGGCGGCGGTTGCTGGCGCGTGGCTATAATCAGGCGGTCGAGCTGGCGCGGCCAGTGAGCAGGCAGCTTGGCGTACGGATCGGTTTTAGCTGCTGCCAGCGTGTGCGAGAGACAGCGGTGCAGTCTGATCTGGCGGCAAAAAATCGATCTGCCAACGTAAAGGGGGCATTTGAGGTGGACGGCTCGCTGCGCGGAGCGCATGTGGCGATTGTTGATGATGTGATGACGACCGGCAATACCGTCACAGAGCTGGCGCAAGTGATGCGGGACCGCGGCGCACGAATCGTTGATATATGGGTGTGCGCACGTGTTCCCTAGTTGGGTTGTTTGAGTGGCTGTGGTAGATTGGCGCGAATTGAATTCTATTCAGGCTCTGGTGGGCCAGATATTAAGGAGTGAAGAAATGTTAAAGCGCTATATCCATGGAGCATTCGGTGCCTTGCTCACCGCTTCGATGGTATTGATGGTCGCCCCTGTGGCAAAAGCAGATACGGTAGATCTTAATCTCAATAACGATAGTGTTCAGTTTCTCTATATTTCTCCCTTCACAAGTGACGAAGGCCTTGGTGGCGCGAGTCTGGAAGCGGGGATGATCTACACCGAAGCGAACGATTATCTTGGGATTGTCGGGCTTAATATTAAGGGTGAGGCGGGTAGCGATTCTCCTGGACTGGTGGCTGGCGTAGGTGTGCGCGGCTACGGTATTAGCACCGATCGAGCCGATATCGGTGCGCTGGCAATTGGCGGGCTGGTGCAATATTCCCCACCATCGTTAAGCCGTTTGGGGCTTGTTGGCCAACTCTACTTTGCTCCAGAAATTCTGACATTTATGGATGGAAAAAATCTGCTGTCAATGGAGTTTCGGGTCGAGTACAAGGTGCTGACACAGGCGGTTGTCTATGTCGGGTATCGCGATATTGAGAGCGATCTGGATGGCGGCGGCAGCATAGATGTGGATAGCGGTGGCCACCTTGGTCTGCGCTTTATGTTCTAGGCCTGGCGTGATCGTCTGAATCCTGTGCGACAGCATATTGTTGCGGCAGCGGTGGTGCGTGGCGATAAGGTGCTGCTGGCACGCCGTCATGCCGCTGCTCATCAAGGCGGTTTGTGGGAATTTCCTGGCGGAAAGGTGGAGCCGGGGGAGGAGCCGCTGACAGCGCTGGCGCGTGAGCTGGATGAAGAGCTCGGCATCTCACTGGAGTCTGCTACCCCTTTAATCGACGTTCCGCATGATTACGCTGATAAATCCATCCGGCTGAATGTGTGGCGGGTGGAGCGTTTTAGCGGCGAGCCGCATGGGCGTGAGGGGCAGCCGCTGGTGTGGGTGGCGATGGATGAGCTACGGCAATATGAGTTCCCCTGCGCTAATTTACCGGTGGTCACCGCGATGCAACTCCCCTCCCATTATCTGATTACGCCTGATCCAGCCAGAGAGGGCGAGCGATTTATCCCCCGCCTTGAGGCGTCGCTTCAGGCGGGGGTGAAGCTGCTGCAGCTACGGGCAAAATCGCTGTCGCGGGGGCAGTACCGTGCATTGGCGACAGAAGTTAAGGCGCTGTGTCACCGCTTTGGGGCGACGCTGTTACTGAATGGGGATGCCGAATTGGTGGTTGAGGTGGGGGCTGACGGTTTGCATCTTTCGGGTAGTGCGTTGATGTCACTGAGCTGTCGCCCACTGGGTAGCAATTATAAGCTCTCAGCCTCCTGCCATGATGCGGCTGAACTAAAGCGCGCCAGTGAGGTCGGCATCGATTTTGTAGTGCTCTCACCTGTGATGCCGACCAACACCCACCCGGGCGCTGAAACATTGGGTTGGCACTCATTTGAGCAGTTACTGAAAGCGGTGCCGCTACCTGTTTATGCGCTGGGTGGCATGACGCTACATGATTTATCAACGGCGCGGCGCGCAGGTGCTCAGGGAATTGCGGCGATCGGGGCGTTGTGGGGGCTGGATAGTGAGAGCTTTTAAAAAAGAGCTGTTTCTGTATTCATCGGCCTGATGAATTGAGTGCACCCTTTAGTGCTCATCGAACGTCCGTATTTCTTCTGAGGAGGGTTGTGGCGAGCCTGGAATGCGGTGCTCCTCATCGCTCCATTTTCCAAAATCGATCATGCGGCAGCGTTCGCTGCAGAAGGGGCGCCAGCGTGCCGTCGACCAGTCAACCGGTTTTTTACAGGTGGGGCAGTTCACGTTCATCTGATCGTACCTAAATAGCGCAGGTGGTGAGAATAAAGCCGATATCCTGTGACGACTGGGTGGGGCGATCCTGGAAATTGGTGCTCATAAAACGCACGGTGAAGCGGTGTTTGCCGCCGCTGATTTCAGCGAAGCAGGGGAGGTTGTCCGGCATTGTGACGCGGATCAATTGAAATGGTGCGCTGGTCTCCAGGGTGCGCTGGAAAAATCCGGCTTCCGCAATTTCACTGGTTGAGGTGGCGCTATCACGAATAAGCTTCAGGATAAGCGCGATCGCGGCACGGATATCATCAAAGCCAGAGATCCACCCCTTCAGGTCGTTGAGCCGTTTGTCGGGCGGGCGCTCTAACCAGTAGTGGTAGCTGGGCAGGTCGAAATCACAGGTGCCACCAGCAATGGAGCTGCGCTGTTTGATGCCGCTAAGGAACTCATTCTGACGAAGCTGGTGGCCAATCTGCCCCTGAGTGCCGTGGAGGAGGTCGACCAGACGGTCGATCTCATCTAATAGTGAGGTGAGCATTTTATGGTCGATACCCGGGGTGCTTTCAAGCTTCGATAGCCCCGCGCTGATGCGTTCGAGCTCCTTGATCACCTCGGTTTTGAGATCGGCCCGGCTAAAGATATTCAGCACATCAAGCAGGGATGCAAGCGTCGCCCGACTGTCCCATGCTGCATCACGCGGCAGGGTGTAGTCGATCTGTTGAAAGAGGAAGTCGAGCCTTAAAAAGAGGCGAATTCTCTCATTCAGTGGTTGTTCGTATGTCGTCTGCCTCATTTTTTCCGATTAAGCTAATGGTCAGTTTTGCTTTGTTTTACATATTGCTGAATATTAAGGACTTTTATAGTCTGCTTAACGCCTCTGTCGGCTCCATTGTCTATCACCTTAAGTCGAATGGCAAATTGGGTTACGATCTGTTTTTGGCGATCGAGAGGTATTTCTGATGGTAACTCTCGACCTGTGCCTGCAAGTGGCCAATGTCGCCACTGTTGTCGATGATATCGTCGGCCAGCGCCAGGCGCGCGGCACGACTGGCCTGCGATGAGATGATCGCTGCAACGGCCTCTTCCGTCTGCTCATCTCGCTCGATGACGCGCTGGAGTTGTTCACTTTCGGTGGTATCAATGACGAGGACCCGATCTGCAATCTCTATCTGGCCACTTTCCACCAGCAGTGGAATGGCAACAATGCAGTAAGGGGTGGTGAGTTCGGCTATGCGGCGAACCATCTCCCTGCGAATACGGGGGTGAAGAATAGACTCCAGCAGATGTCTTTTTTCTCGGTCGCTAAAAATGAGCTGGCGCACTCTTTTACGGTCGAGGGTGCCTTTAGTCGTCAAAACCGAGCTCCCAAACTGCTGTGTGATCTCATCAAGCGCCGGTTCACCTGGTTCAACCAGTGAGCGCGCAATCAGATCGGCGTCAATGATGGGGGTACCGAGTGTCTCAAATAAGCGGCAGGCGGTGGTTTTTCCGCTGCCAATACCGCCAGTAAGTGCAACAACCAGCATGGCGTTGAGTCACCTTTATTAAATTAAAGGCTCTATTTAGGGTGAGATCCCCATGGTTGTCAAATATGACTGGGTGATCTGGTCACCCCATAACAGGGTAATCCAGCCCGCAGTCGCGAGGTAGGGGCCAAATGGGATGGGGATATTTTTATCTCGGCCGCGAACCACGATGAGCGTGATGCCGACGATCGCGCCGACAAGCGATGAAAGCAGAATGATCGGTAATATCGCCTGCCATCCCATCCATGCGCCGAGCATGGCGAGTAGCTTAAAGTCGCCGTGTCCCATACCCTCTTTACCCGTGGTCAGTTTGAATACAATATAGACCGACCAGAGGCTGAGGTAGCCGACCAGCCCGCCGATGATGGCCGATTCGGGGCTGGTAAAAATACCGGCAAGGCTGATGCCGAGGCCAAGCCATAAAAAGGGGAGCGTGATGTTATCGGGTAGCAACTGATGGTCAAAGTCAATTACTGTGAGTGTGATGAGTGCCCAGGTGAGGAGTAGTGCCGCAGCGGCTTCTATTGTTGGTCCAAAATGCCACGCGACCACGATGGAGAGTAGCGCTGTGGTCGCTTCGATGATGGGATAGCGAACTGGGATTCGAATGCCGCAATCGCTGCAGCGGCCTTTAAGAAATAGATAACTCAGGAGCGGAATATTTTCTACAGCTTTTATTTGATGGTTGCACCTGGGGCAGTGCGAATTGGGTGAGACCAGGTTGAAAGGTCTCTCTTCCTTGTCAGAGGGGTCGATCCCTAAAAGGTCATTACACTGAGCATGCCACTCCTTTTCCATCATCACCGGCAGGCGCAGGATGACGACATTGAGAAAGCTGCCCACCAGTAAGCCCAAAATGCCAATGATGGAGATAAAGGCGATCGCACTTTCACTAAACAGCTGCAGCATCTTGAGTCAGGCTCTTTTATTTTTTTTATAAATAGTTGCTTAAAATTATACGACCGATCCCATTTTGAAAATAGGCAGGTACATCGCGATGACAAGGCCACCAACTACAACGCCAAGAAACGCCATGATCAGCGGCTCTAACAGGCTGGTTAAGCCATCAACGGCATCATCAACCTCCTGCTCATAAAAGTCGGCGACTTTTGCCAGCATGCTATCGATTGAGCCAGCCTCTTCGCCAATCGCAACCATCTGAGACACCATGTTTGGAAATAGTCCCGATTGTTTCATAACCACATTAAGTTGATTACCTGTTGCAATATCATCGCGCATTTTGAGGATCGCCTCTGTATAAACGATATTACCAGCGGCACCGGAGACGGTGTTCATCGCCTCGACAAGTGGAACACCGGCGGCAAACATGGTGGAGAGTGTGCGAGAAAAGCGGGCAATGGTTGCTTTAGTGACCAGTGGGCCAATAATTGGAGCCTTAAGCGCGACCTTATCGAGCATATGATTAAACTTTCTGGAGCGCTTTTTTGCTTCCATTAACAGGTAGACTACGCCACCAGCACCACCAGCGATAGCCCACCACCACTCCTGAAAGACCTCAGATAACTTTACGACGAATAGCGTGAGCGCAGGCAGGTCGGCACCAAACTGGTCAAACATGCTTTGAAATTGAGGTACCACAAAAATAAGCAGAATGGCGGTGATAATAAAAGCAACGACTACCACGGCAATAGGGTAAAACATCGCCTTTTTGATTTTACTTTTCATCGCCTCCGTTTTTTCTTTGTAGGTGGCAATTTTTTCGAGCAGCGTTTCGAGAATACCTGCATGTTCTCCGGCGGTAACAAGATTAACATAGAGGTCGTCAAACTGTAGCGGGTGTTTCGCAAGTGCGTCGGCAAAGGTGTTGCCACCCTCAACGTCCGCTTTAATCGTCATAATCAGTGTCTGCATCGCCGGGTTATCGTGCCCTTTTCCAATAATATCGAAAGACTGTACGAGCGGTACGCCGGAGGCCATCATGGTGGACATCTGGCGACTGAAGAGCGCGATATCCTTCGGCGTAATACTTCCTTTACTACTGCCGCCAAAGAGAGGTTTCGGTTTTTTCTTAACCTTTTTAGGCGTAATGCCCTGGCGGCGTAGTTCCGCTTTTACTAGTGCCGGGCTGGTGCCGTTTGTTTCACCTTTGACTTTCGTTCCCTGTCGGTTAGTGCCTTCCCATAAGAAGGTATCTTTGCTTACAGTTTTAGTAGCCATCTGGATTTCCTGAGGTTAATCGGTGGTAATAATACGGTTGAGTTCCTCAAGGCTGAGGATGCCTTGTCTGACTTTTATCAGGCCCGATGCGTGAAGGTCGTTGACACCCTCCGATTTTGCCTGGTCTGCAAGTTGTATTGCGTTACCACCTTCCATGATAAGTTTCCCCATCGCCTCTGAAATAGGCATCACCTGGTAGATACCAACACGCCCCTTGTAGCCCCCATTGCATTGATCGCATCCGACGGGGCCATAGATAGTCAGGTCGTTAAGTTCCTCTTCCTTGAACCCCTCTTTTAACAGAGCTTCCCTGGGGATATCAAGAGGCTGTTTACAGTGTTTGCATAAGCGACGCCCCAGTCGCTGTGCGATGATGAGGCTAACAGCGGAGGCGATATTGAAGGGGGCGATGCCCATATTGATCAGTCGCGTTAAAGTCTGTGGTGCATCGTTGGTGTGAAGGGTGGAGATAACAAAGTGGCCGGTCTGCGCCGCCTTGATCGCAATCTCACCGGTTTCGATATCTCGAATCTCACCTACCATGATGATGTCTGGATCCTGTCGTAAAAACGATTTCAATGCGGACGGAAAGGTCAGGCCTGCCTTGGGGTTTACATTCACCTGGTTGATGCCTGAGAGACTAATTTCGGCCGGATCTTCGGCAGTTGAGATATTTCGATCATCGGTATTGAGAATGTTGAGTGCGGTATAAAGTGATACGGTTTTACCACTACCCGTAGGGCCGGTGACTAACACCATGCCGTAAGGCTTATGGATCGCATCCATAAACAGTTTTTTCTGGTCTTCTTCATAGCCTAGCGCATCGATGCCGAGCGTCGCGCTACTCGGGTCAAGAATACGCATCACGATCTTTTCACCAAAAAGAGTGGGGCAGGTGCTAACACGAAAATCGATTGCGCGGGTTTTTGAAATCTTCATCTTCATCCGCCCATCCTGAGGGATGCGGCGCTCGGAGATATCGAGTTGTGATAGTACTTTAATACGCGCAGAAATTTTTCTGACTAACGTGATGGGGGGGGAGGCGACTTCCTGCAGGATACCATCAATACGAAAACGGACACGGTAGACTTTTTCATAGGGTTCGAAGTGGAGATCAGAGGCACCTTTATTAATGGCATCCAGTAACACTTTGTTGACGAAACGCACAACCGGAGTGTCATCTACTTCAGTCTCGTCACCATCTTCGCCAGCGCCTTCTTCATCACCACCTGAGATATCGAGGTCATCGAGGTCGGTGTCATCCAGGTCATCCATTGTTGTGTCCTGATCATTCAGGACAGTTTCAATGATCTTCGCGAGTTTGTCCTCTTCTACCAGGATCGCTTCAGCATTGGCACCTACATTAAATTTGAACTCATCCAGTGCATCCTGATTGGTTGGATCTGAGACCGCGACAAAAAGGCGATTGCCGCGCTTAAACAGGGGCAACGCATTATGCTTAACGATCATCTTATGGTCGACTAGATTGGCCGCCGCAGACTCAAGGTCCAT
>DRLG01000197.1 GCA_011053135.1 Chromatiales bacterium | reverse complement strand
GCACACTGGTGGCACTTGTCGCAATCAGTTTCATAAATTGCCGGCGATTGCCCTCATTAATCGTTTCAAAGTGAGCCGCTTCATACTCCTGCCCACCAAAGGTCTTGATCACCCGGTGCCCTTCGATCGCCTCTTCTGAGACCTGTGTGACATCACCCATCGACGCCTGAATGCGTGTGCTGATACGACGAAAGCGTTTATTCACAAATTTAACTAACACCACAATCACCGGCGCCAGCAACAAAATAACAAGCGAGAGCTGCCAGCTGGTATAGAACATCAGGGACAACAGAAAGATGATTGTCAGAACATCTCTAACTACAATCGTAATAGCATCCGTTGCCGCTTCAGCAACCTGCTCAACATCAAAGGTAAATTTTGAGATCAGCTTTCCAGATGAACTCGCATCGTAAAAACTGGTCGGCAACGAGAGCATGTGGATGAACATCTCTCGCCGTAGCGTCTTGATGATATGCCGACCGATCCACGCCATCAAAAAAGTCGCGGTAAAAGTCCCGATACCGCGCAGCAGCGCAATGCCGATAAATAAAATGGGCAGTATCTGGATCCATTCAGGATCTTTCTCAACAAACCCGCCATCCAGTATCGGCTTTAACATTGCTGCCAGGCCTGCATCGGTTGCCGCCGCGCAGGCCATGCCAAGCACTGCCAGGAAAAAAGCGAGCTTATAAGGCGCGACATATTTTAGCAGGCGACGATAGATCACCGTACCATCGGTAATCTCTTCAGGGGGTTCGTTATTAATACGACTCAAGGTTACTCTTTAGGTAGTTTTGTGGCGATTGAGAGTTTAACAATGCCGAGCTGTCTTGCCGCATCCATCGCGGTGATCACCGCCTGATGGGGCGTGTTTGCATCGGCGCTGATCACCAGCGGCACCGCTTTACGGCCAGCCATTGCCAGTTGAATCGCCTTTTTTAACGTGCCGATCTGGCGATTCACGACCTTTTGCTGATTGATATAAAAACGCCCTTTCACATCGATTGTTAAGTCAATGGGGGCAAGCGCCGCCTCTACCGGCTCCGCATTAGCCTCTGGTAGATCAACTGTAATCTCTGCCTCTTTAGTGAAGGTGGTGGAGACCATAAAAAAGATCAGCAGCAGAAAAACAACATCGATCAATGGCGTCAGATTGACTTCAGGGTCTTGCTTGGTGAATTGACGCAGGTTCACTGTTTCGACTCGTGCATTGATATCTGGTTTTAAATCCGACTATCGTTTTCACGTGCGCCATGGAGCACCTCGACCATCTTGATCGATTCGGCCTCCATGATGCAGACAAGGCCTTCAACCTTGCCGCGGAAATGGCGATAAAAGATCAGACTCGGAATGGCGATCGATAGCCCGGTAGCGGTGGTGATTAGCGCCTCAGAGATACCACCGGCCAGCACTGCAGGATCACCGACCCCTGCCGTGGTGATCGCAGCGAAGACCTTGATCATCCCGATAACAGTACCGAGCAGCCCCAGCAGTGGCGTAATCGAGGCGATGGTACCCAGTGTATTTAGATAGCGCTCTAGTTCGTTCACCACCTGGCGGCCAGTCTCTTCGATGCTCTCTTTCATTACCTCACGGTCGTGACGCAGATTCACCAGTCCGGCCGCGAGAACCTTGCCCAGTGGCGACGCCTCACGAAGACGTGCAATCTCACCGGCATTTAGTTTGTTCTGCTTCTCCAGCTTCCAGATGGTTGCCACCAGATCATCTGGACAGATCTTTCTTTTTTGCAGCGACCATGAACGTTCAACAATAATCGCCAGAGCGATCATGGAACAGAGCAGGATCGGTATCATTAACCAGCCGCCAGATTGTACAAGTTCAAACACGCCTGTTTTATCCCTTGTTTAATTGAAAATATCAGCGGACATCATACCGGATTAACGGGTGCTTTTCATACACTTGATTGGAATCGGATCCCCTGCCCTGCACCGTTCGAACACACTTATTCGGCGTGCCAGTAACGGCGATTTAGATCGCGAAAGCGCTGCACGCGAGTAATTTCACCATCGCTATCAAAGTGAACTGTGATTGCACCCGCTGTGGCAGTTTGCAACATTTCAGCCCCCTGCTGCTGGTAACGCTCTGTCACGAGCGCGTGCGGAAAGCCATATCGGTTTAAGTGCCCGACCGGAAACAGCGCATACTGTGGGAAACCGCCGCTACAAAGGGCGCGCTGGATGAGCTTTTGCTGCCGTGATGTGGCACCACCACGACACGGGCAGGCAACTTATCCTGACTCTCACTTAGCAGCGCGTGTTCGGCAGCCGCCTCAATATCCCCGCTCAATATAAGTGAGGATCTCTTATTATCCGCCCCGTTAAGGCTGCTGACCCTGAGCACACAGGAGCCATCATTTCCCTTAAAGCGGTCTGAAGATGGGTGCACTATTTCAAACAACACCCCATCCCATTGCCACTGCTGCCCCTTCACACAGCGCTGTGCACCGCGCTGCCAGCTTATTTTCTGCGGTACGCTGGTGATGATCTGTTTCACTTCGATCCCTTCAATCACTGAACGTGCGCCCCCCATGTGATCATTATCGCCATGGCCGATGATCAACATCTCCAACTTATCGATACCGATGCTGTTTAAAAAAGGGACCACCACTGCGCTACCGGTATCAAAACTGCTGCTATATCGCGGCCCAGTATCATAGACCAGCGTATGATTGTGCGTCTGCACCACCGCTGCCAGCCCCTGGCCGACATCCAGTAATGTAAACCACCACTCCCCATCAGCTGGGCGCTGTGGTGTGATAAGCGAGAGCGGCAGCAGCCAGAGGATGCCGAGCCAGCGCCCCGGAACCCCACGTGGAGATAACAGCAACAAGATACCAATGAATGCGGGTAATAATGTCCAGCTGGCTGGCAGATGCTGCTGCCATAACCCTTGCGGCTGCGCCGCCAGTGAGTCGAGCAGTGGCCAGATCCAGCCTAGTGCGCTCGATGCGGCATTAAGCAGCATCGCGCCGACATCTGGCAGGAGCAGTGTCATCGCAGTACCAAGCAGTACCAGTGGCACCACACAAAAACTGACCCACGGCACTGCAATGAAGTTAGCCACTGGCGATAGCAGTGGCAACTGCTGAAAGGTCATTAATAGCAGCGGTAGTAGCGCTACAGCTACAATCAGATGCACCCTGCCCCAGCGCCACCAGAGGTCATGCGCCCTGCTTGTGGCTGCTCGGTGGTTCATCCGCCCACTCATCGCAAAGATGATCGCCGCCACCGCTGCAAATGAGAGCCAGAAACCGGTGGACATCACGACAAATGGATCGATCACCAGAACGATCATCAGCGCCAGCGCGATTGTATCGCTAAAACGCCGTTGACGCTGAAGCAGTAGCATCAACATCACAATAGCCACCATCACCAGTGCGCGCTGTGTCGGTATCGTAAAACCAGCTAGCGTTGCATAAAATGTCGCTGCCAGTAACCCCGCCACCGCGGCGACCCGCGGCGCTGGCCAGCGTAGCGTCGCACTGGCGATGCGAGGCCACAGCCACTGCACCAGAAAAAAGACCATTCCCGCAACCAGCCCGATATGTAGCCCGGAGATGGCAACCAGATGAATGGTGCCGCTCTTGCGCAACACCTCCCACTGCGGCTGCGTGATCGCCTGCCGTTCACCGATCGCCAGTGCCATCACGATACCCTTGAAGTCTGGCTGTTCAAGCTGAGCAGTGATCGCTTCCGCCAGCGACTGACGCATGCGCTGCACGGGATAAGAGAGGCGATCACTTGATAGCAAGCGGTTATCTGCCGAGCTGCGCACATAACCTGTCGCCCCTATTCGTTGTTGGAAGAGCCACCCTTCATAGTCAAAACCACCGGGGTTCATAAAACCGTGAGGCTTTTTGAGTCTTACAGTTAACTGCCATCGGTCACCAGCATTGAGCGCAGGCGCGCTACCGTACCAGTTTATTCTGACACGCTGTGGTGTCTCATCAAGGGGCTGACCGTTGTGCTGCATCTTGTCCACATCAAATAGAAAACGCCACCGTCGCCCCTGCTGCTGTGGGATAGATGCGATCGCTCCCTGTATTAAAAGGTCCTCCCTTTCAACGGCGGCAGGCAGGCCGTTTGCCAGCAGCAGGCTTGCCTGTAGCAGCGCCCAGTGGAAGCCGGCGACTGCAAATAGCAGCGGCCGCAGCGGTACCAGAAAATATGCAGATCCGATCGCAAGCAGTAACAGTACAATCCAAAGCGCCAGCTCTGTAGACGACACCTGAGGCAGTTCAGCTAGCTGCTGAAACAGCAAAATCCCGCATAAAAATGCGATTGCTCCGAGACGCATATTCTTCCCTGATTATGCACACTGCCGCACAGTAGATAGGTGGCCAAATATAGACAGCTACCGCTAGCTTAAGCTATTGTAATCGGATGCCCAAAAAAATAATAAAAAGGTTCCTGCCCGATCCAAAAAAGATCCGCGACCATAAGCACCTGCAGATTTTTGGCAAGCTAATTCATGAACCCAACCTGTGGCACCTTAACCGCCGCTCCGTTTCAGGTGCTTTCTCGGTTGGCCTTTTTATGGCGCTTGTTCCGGTCCCCTTTCAGATGATTCTGGCAGCGGCCGCTGCGATTCTACTGCGCGTTAATCTACCAATCTCCGTCGCTCTGGTCTGGATAACCAACCCGCTGACCATGCCGGCGATCTTCTACTGTGCATACAAATTTGGCGCGTGGGTGCTCGACACCCCGGTACGAGAGATCGAATTTGAACTCTCAACCGAATGGCTAATGACACAACTGGGTGACATCTGGGCACCCTTTCTGCTGGGCTGCTTCTTGATTGGTCTGCTGCTTGCGGCCATCAGTAATATCGTGATTCGCTGGCTTTGGCGCTCTCATGTCATAAGAGGGTGGAAAGAGCGGCGTAGACGGCGTAAGGCGAGACGCCAGCAGAGCTGATTAAGCGGTCTGCGACTTCAACACCCCATCTTCAAGCAGCAGAATACGGTCCATCCGCTGAGCCAGCGCCGCCTCATGAGTCACCACTACAAAACTGGTATTGAGCTCCTGGTTCAACTCCAGCATCAGGCCATAGATATGGTCTGCATTTTTACGATCCAGGTTCCCCGTCGGCTCATCGGCCAGCACACATT
>DRLG01000196.1 GCA_011053135.1 Chromatiales bacterium | reverse complement strand
GAGTTCGGCCTCGGCTTTGCGTATCTCTTCCGGGCGGCTGCCCGCTTCCAGCCGGGCCACCACCTGCCGCTGAGCCTCCACTGCAGCCTCGGCCTCGGCCAGGCGAGCCTCCAGCAGTTCCGGGTGCAGGCGGGCTAGCAGCTGCCCCTTGGCAACACGGTCCCCTTCCTGGACGAGAATCTCCGCGATGTGCTCACTGCCATTGAAGGCCAGCTGGGCCTCGCGGATATCGATGTTGCCGTATAAGGCAAGCTGCCTGTTATTCTCACCGTTCCCAGATTGCTGCAGCCAGAAATATCCACCAACGCCAATAAGAACAGCAATCACCAGTAAGATAGGAAAAGCCTTCTTCATCTCTCTGTCCTCAGAAAACTCACAGGTGGGTTACCGTCGAGTGGAAAGTACTTCCTTATCTCGACTTCAGTAAATGATGTTACGTTGATGCAGTATATTCTGTCACTTCATTTTTGGTATCTCTGTTTTCTGAGCTGGAGTTGGATATGCACCTGGGAAAGGAGCACATGTTACTGGGAGGGTGTTTGAGAAACTGGTTTCATTAATCTAGTTTATTGGCTAAAGTCGGAATATCATGTGGCATATCACCGTCTTAACGTTCTCTCTATAATGCGTGGATATGTAACTTCAATATAAGGTTAGAACGTTTTTATTTATGAAATTTAGGCCGCTCGATTCGCGTAACACTTCAAAGATTGTTCCTCCACCGGAAGCTTATTATCATTCGCAGGATGAGGTTAGCCTGATTGAGCTGTGGGCAATTCTGATAAGAAAAAAGAATATAATCATCATCACCGTGGTGGTCTGTTTTGTCCTGGCGGTTGGTTATCTGCTGACAGAACCCAAGGTCTATAAATCTGAAGTATCCTTTGCTCCGCCCCAGGCAACAGACATTCACCCTTTTAACACAATAGAGATAGCGGGTTTTACTGGCTTCACAGCAGAGGCGTTATACAGCCGTTTTCTCAGTACGATTTCATCAAATGCTGTTTATAGAAAGGTATTTGATGAAGCGGGAGTAGCCTCTGTTATGGGAGGTGAAGACGAGGATGAAAATAATGTTCTTTTTCAGGAGTTCACCGAGAGCTTACAACTTCATATCCCAACAAAAGAGCAGGGCGCTGATTACAGTCAGCCTGCATCGCTTTATCTGGAAGGAACCAACCCAGAGTTAATTAGCCGCTATCTTAATGCTGTTGTCAAAGAGGTAAACAGCCAGGTGATTACAGAAGCATCCGCTGTTGTTCAGCAGAAAATAGACGCTCGTTTGCATCAAATTTCACAGGAGATCGCCCGCAGCAGAGAAATTGCAGTGAGAAAGCGCCAGGATGAGGTTGCCCGTATGATAGAGGAGGATAGCATAGCGCGTCAGCAGATCCTGGATGAGATTGCCATCGCCTACAGTAAAGCGGAGAAAGAACGTCTTGCTGAAATATCGCGCCTGCAAGAAGAAGATAGCATAAAACGGCAAAAAATACTGGATGAGATAACGACTCTTCGAGAGCATGCAAGTCTAAAGCGTGAAGAAGAGATCGTTCGCCTTGAAGAGGAAAATCGTATAAAACGTGAACAGATCAAGGACACCATCAGCTCTCTTCGCAGCAATGCAAAAGCAAAACGACTGGACCGTATAGCGGCACTTCAGGAGGCAGCCGAGATAGCTCAGAAAATTGAATTAACAGGAGTCATCACACCCTTTGCCCAGAATGATGCCCAGCGCAAGCAACCCGTTATTGAAGGCTTTGGGTTGGCAAATATGCCTCTCTATTTGTTAGGGGAAAAGGCGCTGAGAGCTGAAATAGAGGGTCTGTTGTCAAGGCCTTCGGATGATCCATTTATTCCTGACTTGCGCTCATTACAGGATCAGCTAAAACAACTTGAGACTAATGAGGAAGTTGAGGCTTTAAAAGCTCGGCAGGATGACGATCCTTTTATAGTGGGGCTACCAAAGCTTCTTGATCAACTCAAACAGCTGGAAACAAATGAAAGGATAGAGGCGCTAAAGTCGCGCAAGAGCAACGCCCCTTTTATTCCTGAACTAATAGAATTAGAGGCGCGCCTACTGCGCCTGGAAAATAATCGATTACAGGAAAAATTACAGTCTCGTGTAAACGACGATCCATTCATTCCTGAACTTCGCAAGTTAGAGCTGGAAGAACAAAAAATGAGAACGTTTCTCCTGGATACTAGTCAGACATTCAGCGCAAGGATAGACCAGGCAGCATATCCAGCAGGAGCGCCGCACAAACCCCGAAGTGATCTGATCCTGATGTTGGGTGCTATGTTAGGGTTGATGCTCGGTGTGTTATTTGCTTTTTTTGCGCACTTTATCACTACTGCCCGCTTAAGAAAATCGGCTAGCGGGTAAAAGCCTCAAGGAGGGGCAGGTAAAATATGTCTCTGTTGAGGTGAGGCAGTAAATCCCCTCCCTTGTGTGCTTATCTCAGGTATTCGCGCATGACAAGCGCGAATACGATCCATTATTTGAGCGGATTTGATGGCTTGCCTTCTGTTTTCCATAAGGGTTCATCTGTCTCTATCTCTCGTGCCAGAGTTCGAGCGATGACAAATAGCAGATCCGAAAGACGATTGAGGTAGGCGACGGCATGGGTATGTTCACTAAGCCCTGTTTGACGCACCAGGGTAATGACACTGCGTTCAGCACGGCGGCAGATCGTACGCGCCATGTGGCAATGTGCAGCGGCAGGGGTGCCGCCAGGGAGGATAAACTCTTTTAGCGGGGGGAGTGCCGCGTTTAGTGATGCCAGTGCATGCTCTAGTTTAGTGACGCTCTCTTCAGTGATAAACCCTTTCCCCGGCATGCTGAGTTCGCCGCCGAGATCAAACATGCGGTGCTGAATCTCATTCAGCAGCGTACTGATTTCATTCGGTAGGGGATGTATCAATATTAATCCGATGCTGCTGTTAAGTTCATCGATGTCACCCATGGCTACGATGCGTGGATCATCTTTATTAATGCGGCTGCCATCGGCAAGTCCGGTGGTGCCGTTATCCCCGGTGCGGGTTGCGATCTTTGAAAGGCGGTGTCCCATGAAAATTATTACCTGGTCAGCGTAGAGTGGCCATTGTAGCGTGAGTCGGCAGGGAGGGGGTAGGTCAGGGTTGTCTATTGGTAGGCAGGAGATCCGCTTTTGCTTCTCCCTGGCCCAGTGCTGAGCCGATCTTTTTGATGATGTGGCCAACCTTCATACCAACGGCCGTACCGATGCCGGGGCCGAGCACTGAGGTGCCGATAACGCCGCCGATAATGACATCATTGGTGAGCCTTAAACGCGGATTGTTAACTGTGCCGCCGACCTTTAGTGGCGCGCTGATGATAGAGGCTGTCCTGCGTAGCGCAACGGTGACTTCACCTTCAAGCGCATCCTGTGGGTTAATCGTGATGTCGCCGTGAGCACTTAGCGAGTCGGAAATGATATCAATGTCGGTGATGGTGATATGGTGATCTGCAATCGTTGCGTTGCCGGTTAGCCGCTGAAAAGGGGTATCACCACCCTGTGATCCTTTTGAGGACAGGGTGGTGCTTGCCTTTTCGAGGTCGGCTTTATAAAGCTTGCCATCTGTCATTCTAAAGTGTCCGTTTAGGTATGGGTTCTCTAGTAACCCTTCATTGTCGCGTTCAGTAAAGCTAAATTCAGTGGTGGCGTAGAAAGTGCCGCTGGTGACTTTATCATCAATGAAACCGCTGAGGAGTCTCTCTGCATCAATCTCGCTGGCGACCACCCAGCCTTCAATCTTCCACTGCTCTTTCCAGAAAAGATGGGTGATCCCCTGAATAGTGCCGCCGGCGGTTTTAAGGATGTTATTCTCATTTATGAGCGCCCCTTTCGAGAGATCACCGTTCGCCGAGAACTCATCAAATCTCAGCAGCACGTGGCCATCTTCTTCTCTCTTAACGAGGCCGTGCGAAATATGGTACGTCCCCTTTGCTTCCGGGTCGGTAAACAGTTGCGCTGGGTTTTTACCATCAAGCCGGATAGTGAGGTCGCTGTGGAAGCGCCCTTCATAGGTGTTAATATCGAACTGTTTTAAGATGGGTGCGAGCTGAAGGTTACTGCTCTTGAGCTTACCCTGGTAGCTCCAGCGTTCGCCCCAGCTGAGGGTGCCACTGGTTGTTAGTGATCCACCGTAGCCGTTGATCTCTATCCTGGTAAGTTCTGCTTTACCTCTCTGTATGACAGCCTGCACGTTTAACCTGTCAAAGTTAAATGCGGGTGACACGGGCAGGTGCCAGTTTTTACCGCTGGCGCGCAGATTAAAAGTGTTATTGGTGTTGGGTTTGAGGATTGCCTGTAGCGTATTGTCCATGCGTGCAAACGAGATCTCTTTGCAGTTGAAGTCGCTATCCAGCTGCAGGTTGAAGCGGTAGGGACCAAGGAGGGGGGGGGCGTCGGTTTGCAACATCACGTTGCTCCCACTGATCTGTCGCACAGCAAGTAAACTGCTGTGCGAGGTGCTGTTAGCGGCATTTCTGGGCGGCGTGATCAGGGCGTTGATAAATTTCAGATTGGTTCCCACGCCGTTAAGGTGAATGGTGTTGATGATGATTTTACCGTCGAGCAGAGCCAGAGGGTCGAGCGTTGTGCGCATCTGTTCAACAAATAACTCACCCGGCTGGTCTGGACTATTGAGTATCGATACATTAGTTGCCGTCAGTGCCGGTAGTGGCACTGCATGAGGGGTTAGTTCCCCTATTATGACCTTGCGCCCAATACTCTGTGACAGCTGTTCCTCTAAAATAGTTCGAAAGCTCTCGAGCGGGACGATGAATGGGATCGAGAAGAGTAGCGTGCCTAACAGTGTGGTGGTGATGAGAAGGTATTTGAGAAACCGCTTAAACATAGTGCTGTCTGATTCCTGTCAATCTTTCGCTGCTGTTTCTGAGTGATGGGGTGAGCTGTCCTGACTGGTTGTATCGGCCAGAGGTGGCGAGCTGAGCAGCCTTGAGAGTTAGGCTGTGATAGCGGTCACACTGCTGGATTGTAATCGTCCGGATTGCTTGAGTTTTTCAGAGTGATGCTGATAACGGCACTCTATGAGATGGCTCTGGCGATATTGATTTTTGCAGCACGGCAGGCGGAAAGCAGTGATGCAAGGATGACAACCACAACCAGCACCAGGCTGGTTACCAGATAGTGAGGCCATGAGATGTAGATAAAAATGGGGTATCCCTCGGTCTTACCCGGGGGGGCAGGCATCATTATTTCGGCGAGATTGATGGCATGTGAGATGGCGTAAGCGAGCAACATACCCAGCATGGCGGCAGCGATACTGATGATGAGCGCCTCCAGTATAAAGTTAGCGTAGATCTGAGGTGGGCGTGTGCCGAGTGCGCTGAGTGTTGCGATCTCACTGCGGCGTTGATAAATGGCAAGCGAGATTATGTTGGTAATCGCGAGAAAGACCACGGTCAATATAATAATAGCCATCACGCCGAAGATACGATCGTAGAGTGATTTTACCTTGTGATAGAGTGTGGCGCGCTGCTGCCATGACTGCACGATAACGCCATCTATTGTCTCCTGTAGCGAACGCTGTAGTGCCGCGCTCTCCTCTTTTTTATCGAGATAGATCGACAGTTGACTAACGTTGTCTGAACCCATTAATGCGCTACTCGTTGAGAGAGCCACCATCAGGGTGTGATTATCAATGGCGGGCGTTCCGTTCTGATAAAGCCCCGCGAGTCGTACGATTGTTTCAGCGCTCTCCCCGTTGCTGCGCACTGTGCGCAAGGTGAGCAGGTCGCCGCTGGTCGCATCTAATGTGCGAGCAAGCTGCGCGCCAAGCATGACCTCTGCTCTCTGTGATGATGTTAGCCACGGGTCAAGTACACCAGTGGTGCGCAGGAAAGGGCCGTGTACTCGAAACTCCTCTTTAGGGTCAACACCACTGCCAAAAAAAACAGCGCTCCTGTTACCCTTTGAGACCACCCCTTCAAAGCGAGCCCGGGGTAAGACGCGCAGAACCCGATCATCATCCCATAACGATTCACGGATGGTTTGCCAGTTGCTCAATGATAGCTGCTGATGAGAGCCGCCGAGCAACGGGTCAGGGGTGTCATCGATAACAATGAGATGCCCCTCTGTGCGCATCGTGATCTCCTGTAGTGAATCATAAGTGGAGAGCATGAAGCCGCTGCCGACCAATAGCGCTGTAAGTCCTATTGCAATGATGAGCAGCGTGCTGATCACTCGTGTGCCGTCGCGCAAAATATTACGCAGCGCGATGAGCGGCCAGTTCATGCTGGATCTACCAGGTAGCCGTCCAGCAGCGTCAGTTTCCGATCGCAGTGGTTGATCACCAATGGGTCATGGCTTGCGATAAGAAAGCTCGCACCATACGTCTGGTTAAGTTCCCGCATGAGTTGTAGCCCCGCTTGAGCATGTCTGTGATCCAGGCTGGCGCTGGGCTCATCTGCAACGACTAGTTGTGGCCGTTTGATCAACGCGCGCGCGATACCGACCCGCTGTCGTTCGCCACCAGAGAGCTGATATGGGAGATGGTTACATCGATGCTCCAGCCCCATTGCGGTGAGCAGTTGTGCCACATCATGCTTGATCTGTTTCGCTTTTACGTTATTGAGCTGGAGTGGATAGGCGATATTGTCATACACCGTCATTGCGGGAATTAACTGATGTCGCTGGAAGATAAAGCCTATCTCACGGCGGCGACAGGCGCAGCGCTCGCTGCTGTTGAGCTGTGATACGGCTGCGCCATTTAAATAATAGTCGCCATGAGTAGCGTGATCGATTAGACCGCAAATATTCAGCAGAGTACTTTTGCCGCTACCCGATGGCCCCTCTATCGCCAGAAACTCACCTGCATTCAGAGAAAATGAGATATCGTGGAGCACTACCATCTGGTTGTCCGCTTTGCCATAAGCTTTGCTAATGGCGTTTAACGAGAGCCTCGTTGTCATCTCAGTCGGGCAGCTTTAGTAGCTGGAGTTCAGCCTTCCTGCCATTTTTTCCAGTGGGATCGGTTTCAAGTGTTAACTCAAGGTATTGTCTGTGCAGCACGGGTTGGCGGGATTTTTCAGCAGCAATGGCCGCTGCATAATAGATCGCAGCCTGTAGCCCTACCGGCATCTCTGCAAACCGAGGGTGGTTTAGCAGCTCTTTAACCAGGTGGCTACCCTCCCTGAGTCGGTGGAAAATAGCATCAGGCAGATTAATAAAAACATAAGTGGCCACTAACTGAGCCTCGACCACTTCAAGGTAGTCCCCTCTGTAGGTTGGGAGTCTGCGCAGGGCGCGATCAATAATATTTAATCCCTCTTCTGTTTCACGCATACGATCCAGGGGCCGCTTGCCGATCCCTTTTCCTCTTAAGGAGAGTGCGCCTCCCTTGTAGGTGAGAATGAGTGGATTGTCGGGGTGCTTTTTATCTAACTGCCGAATAATTTTTGACGCCCTGCGCACATCGCGTTCATCTCCATCTGTAGCGATTAAATAAGCCTCACGCACCGCTTCTATCTCTTTTTCAAAAGGGGTGCTGGCATACGAAGAGGTGGTGCTGATGAATAGTGCTAAAAAAAGAAAAGCTGGACGCCAGAGAAATTTCATAGAGATGACTATTAGTGTTAACAGTTCCTGGGGCGTTATAAGTGTGACACTATCTTATAGTGGGGACATAAGGTTGTCTATTGTTGAGGTCATCGCTTAACTCAACAGTTCATTTAGCATCAAGATTGCCGCCCTGAAGGCGCTGGATCTCCACTCCATCACACTCTGCTCGTAATGAGAGAGCAATTAAATAGAGATTCCTGAAGTTTACAGGGCGCTCCCTGTCGCACTGCCGACAATAGCCGTTACCACATCAGGTCGTCTGGGATTTTATAATCGGCATATGGGTCTTCTTCATCACGTACCATTTCGGCGCTGTGATCATTGGTGATAATGCAGAGCTCGTCTCGCTGTTTAATTTTATCGGCCACCGGGGTTGGCACTAACTCGTAACCTTCGCCCAGTTTGGCAATGGCAAGGCGACCAGCCGCGAGATGGCCGCGAATCTTTTCTGAAACGTAGATGCGCTTGATGATATTGGCATCCGTGAAGTTATAGGCGATGTCGCCATCATAGTCCTTAACGCTATTGGTTTCGATGAGCTGTTTAATCTGCGCGGTGATGGCGTTTTTTTCAGCCTCTTTTTTCCGTTGCTGGTTTAGCTGGCGGTCACG
>DRLG01000195.1 GCA_011053135.1 Chromatiales bacterium | reverse complement strand
CCAGACCGAGACCGCCTTATCTGCGCCATCTGTTTTATAAGCCAGCAAGCCATCGATGATGATCTGTGGGGCACGTTCGCTCGCCTGCAGAGGCGCGGCCATGATCAAAGCAAGTAGCACTGCTACGGTGGTCATATTAATTTTCTTCATCATCGACCTCAAAGAAACTTCACTTCACAACCGAGACCCGCTGGCAGACGATAACCGGGGTTCGGCAACCTCAAGCGGACACCGAAGGTACCACTGGCGGCATCGATCAGACGATCAACCACTACCACCTTCGCCTTATATTCCCCTCCCACAGGGTCAAAAGGGTAGAGCAGCGCATTCGCTCCTTTCTTGATTGTGCCAAACGCTTCTGCGGGCACTACAACTTCAACATGCAGGGGATCAAGAGTCGCCACCGTGATGATCGGGTCGGCCCCCACATACTCACCGGCTGCGACCATACGCTCTACAACCACACCACTGATTTTACTTTTAACCGAGCGTATTTTTAAGTTCTCCTGCGCCTCCTGCAGTTCCAGTGCCGCAATCCGACTCTCTGTTGCCATCTCATCTTTTTCATGGATTGAGATCAACTGCTGCTGATAAAGCTCTTCGTTGCGAATCACTTTCCGCTGACTAAAGTCGAGCCGAGCCTGCGCCAGCGCTACTGCTGCCCGTTCACGTCCGGTGGTCAAAGCAAACAGGAGATCCCCTTTTTTCACCGAGCCACCACGCTCAACCATGATCTCATCAACCACACCCGGAGTTTCACTGCTGACTTTGACAACCGTGCTGGGTTCCATCAAACATTCAAATCGCTCATCAAACAGGCTGTCGGCAGTAACAGGCAGAGCCATGCCTGCTGCCAGTACAACACTCATTGAAATGATAATATGGTTACAACGTTGAATTTGAAACATGCTTATTCTGTTACTCCTGAAAATGCGAGTATCTCGCCCATTTTATCATCCATTTTACAGACATCGCGGCGCACCTTTCGGTGCACCTTCTCCTGCTGCCGCTGGGCTCGCTGCATCGCCCAGCGTGATAGCAGTTGGCGCAGACCAGGGGCTACCAGCAGCCTGCTTCGTGCGCAGGCAGTTAACGGCCCCGACCAGCGCTCCAGCAGGTAATCCTCCATCGACAGCAGCGCCTCAAAACTGCCGGCATCACCCTGGCGTGCGCAGCGCCCTGCCAGCTGGCGGTCAATACGCGCCGCCTCAAAACGTTCTGTGAGAATCACATGCAGGCCACCTAGTTCATTAACGCCATCGGCCAGTTTGATGTCGGTGCCTCGTCCCGCCATGCTGGTGGCGATTGTGATGCAGCCAGGCCCCCCTGCCGTTGCCACAATCGCCGCCTCTTCGCTATCGTTCTTCGCATTCAGCACACGGTGAAGCAGGCCGATTTCGTTTAACTTCTCATTCAGATGTTCTGAGCTTGCTACCGAATGAACGCCGATCAATACCGGCCGGCCACTCTCATGCAGCGTCTTCACTCTATCACAAACGGCCTGCCACTTTTCCTCGGCCGTTGCGAAGATACGAGTCCCCTGATTGATGCGGCGCGAAGCACGACGCGACGGAACCACCATTGTCGGCACGGCATAGACCGACAGCAGCTCATGCGAGACCTCTTTGACTGTGCCGGTCATACCGCCCAGGTGTCGATAACGGCGAAAGAAGCGCTGATAACTCATACGCGCACGAGTCTCGCGCGCCCGTGTCACCTCACACCCCTCCTTGATTTCGATCAGTTGATGAAGCCCTCGCTCCCAGCTACGCCCTTCCATTACCCGTCCGGTATGTTCATCAATGATCTGAATCTTATTATCTCGAATCAGATAATGTTTATCGAGCTGAAAAAGATAGAGTGCCGAAAGCGCCTGTCGTGCCAGCTCCAGTTGTCGCACAGGGCTGCTCCAGGTAGCACCATAGTCTCTGGCGATTTCAGCAACGGTTAGTTTGCCCTGCTCTGTTAATTCAATCTTCGCTTCACCCCTGTCAACCGTGAAATGCAATACCTTTTTAAGCTGTTGCGCCAACGCCAGCGCCTGGCGCATCATCCTCTCTTCACCATTATCCGTGCTGTTATCACCCCCTGAAATAACCAGCGGTGTTCGCGATTCATCTATCAGAACACTATCCGCCTCATCAACGATGGCAAAATGCAGGCCACGCAACAGCAGCTGATGGCTACGATTACGCTTTCCCTGTAGTGTTTCAGCGTGCAGGTGTAGCGGCCGGACGGCGTTGCTGAGTGCGATACGATCTTTAAGGTAATCGAACGCCAGTTCTGTATTGGTGCAGTAAACCACATCGCAATCATAAATTTCAGGACGCTTTCCATGCTCAATGTCATGTGTAATATGGCCGATACTGAGTCCCAGCCAGCGGTAGAGAGGCGCCATAATCGAGGCATCGCGCTCGGCCAGATAATCGTTAACAGTGATCACATGCACCGGTACACCCGCAAGTGCAGCCGTCGCAGCCGGCAGTGTTGCGCTCAAGGTCTTGCCTTCACCTGTCTCCATCTCAATCACCATTCCTCTGAGGATGGCAAGGCCTGCCAGCAGCTGGGTATCGAAATGTGCCATGCCGAGCGTGCGCTGGGCTGCTTCACGAATCAATGCAAAGGCGTCAATAACTAATGGGTCCTGCATCCCCTGCTGCAACAGCTCACAACGCAGCGTGCTAACACGTTCGCTTAGCGCTTCGTCAGACAGTGTGGTTAATGTTGCGTGCCGGACAATAATCTCCTGTACCATTTTACCCAGGTGGCGACGCTGCAGAACTGTCAGGCGCAGCTTTACCGGCGTGATCAACGCCTTTGCTGCGTTATCAAGCATTCCCATTTTTGGCTCCGAGCGTTCCAGGTGGAGAATACGCGAAGCGGGAAGAATGTCGGGATAACGGGCCATCATCAAGTATCGAACTGGCTTAGCAGTAGCCGCCGCACTGAGCGATAGATGCGCTTTGCCAGTGGTTCTGGTGGATGGCGAAAAAGCACATAGACACGCTCATTAATACGCGTGATATTGACACCAGCCACCTCAAGCTCAAACTGGAAAATCTTGCTATAGGCACTACCCGGCTCTTTTGCCGACGGATCCACCGCAATCGTCCCCCCCGCCTGTGTACTGAGCACCATGCTTGGCAGTTGGTGACTTGCCGCCGGCACCTCCTGAATCACCTTTGCAGGGTAGGCCTGTGCAATATCAGAGGAAAAACGCACCTCCACAGAGAGTGTGCGATTTCTTAACAGATCGATAAAGTCCTGTGATACAACTGCGCGCACTGGTATCTGCTCGCTGTCGATCACATATCCGAGCGTTTCGCCTCGCGTCACATATCGGCCCGGCAGATTGTGCGCCTCACTGACGATAAAGGTGCCGTCACGATCGCTCTGGATATTGAGTGCCGCCCTGCGCTCTTCTTCACGACGTAGCTCTTCTTCAAACTGTTTGATCTCTTCACGAATCACTGCCTGCTCAGCGCGAGCCCCAACATTTGCTCTATAACGTGCGCGCGCCTCATTTAACTGGGCCTGAGCGATTGCTACCTGCGCATCGACCTCTGGGTTGGTGGTAATAAAAAGTGGTTCACCACGCATGACTTTCTGCTCGGGAGTGGCGACCACTGTTTCTACAAAACCGTTTGCGTCTACCCGTATCTGCGACTGCTCCGGCGCCCAGCTCACCCCCTCAACTCGAGTTGTTAACGGCATCGGTAACACAAAGATAATCAGCAGGATGATTGATAATGAGACCAGCGCCAGCACTGAGGCTCGTCCGCGCTGCGCCTGTAGTTGGCTGTCACTAAAAAAACTGGAGACAACCTTCCACAGCGGCATAACCAGTGTGTTGATAAAGGCCCAGATGGCGAGCACAACACCCACCACAAAGAACTGAGTCGCGACAAACATGATGATCACGACCATGATAAACATTCGATAGAAAAATGAGATGATGGCGTAACCACCTAGCCAGCCAGCCTCACCCGGTGCTGTCACGGGTGAGATAGCATCCTTTATACGCAACAGGTAGCGCTTTGCCAGATAACCAATATACTGGTTACCTCGCGTCCCCAGGTTGGGTATCTCAAGCAGATCGCCCAGCATATAATAGGCATCAAAACGGAGTAGCGGGTTGCCATTAAAGAGTACCGTTGAGACACCGGCGACCAGCATCACATTAAAAAGCACGGCACGCATCACCCCCGGTTCTGCATAGACCCAGAGAATCATTGCAAGGCCAGCAATAAAAACCTCTGAGAGAATACCGGCGGCACTGACAAACACGCGCTGATATTTGTTGCGATAGGCAGATGCCGCCGAAGCCTCAACATAGGGGACTGGCATAAAGACCAGAAGCATCACCCCCATCTCATGCACCTCTCCTCCCCAGCGCTTCACCGCATAGGCGTGCCCAAGCTCATGCAGCAGCTTTACCAGTGGATAGACCAGCACCAGCAGAATCAGGTTATCTGCGGCCAGCAGGCGGTCCGCAACATTTGAAGTTAACGACTCCCAGTGTACTGCTGCCAGCATAGATGCAGTCACCACCACTGAGAGCCAGACTGCCGCACCAAACCAGCCGAGAAAAGGGCTGACAAATGGATAGCTCCACTGCAGAAAACGTTCCGGGTCGAGCAGTGGAATGCGAATACCAAGGGGAGATTTAAACTGTTGCAGAATCTTTTTCCGACGCCCAGTGCGTTGACGCTCATGCAGGTCACCAATATCTGGCAACAGGTCGGCCTGCAGCACATCGGCACGGTGTAGTCGCCCGAGTAGTGAGATCATCTCATCCTGGGTGGGCATATCATCACCCAGCTGCCGACAGGCTGATTCCCACACCTGCTGCAAAGTGCGCTTGCCATCCATCAGACTGATGATCGAGCAGGCCTCTGGTGTCAGGCGATGAAACTTGCCGCTTGCATGGTCCTGCAATACAAACCACACCTGGTTCCGGTAGGTGTGACGCAGGATACGTGCATGACTGCGCAGGCGTACCTTCAGCCCGCTGACCCGATACCATGACTGACTAAAGAGTGACTCACTCATCCGTGCTGCCTAAGAAAACCATTCCCATAATGTGAGTCGCCACCATTCAACCAGGTTGCGCGTCCAGATTGAGATTAGCAGGCGCTCATCAATATAAATTTTACCGATCCCCTCCATGCCGGGGCGGAGCCGATCAGAGATCTCATCCAGCTTCGCCTCAACACGAAAGAAGTTACCACCATCACGCACAGTCGAAACAGGTGTGATCTTGTTAACCTCAAAGGGGTAGCGCTCATTCGGCAGTGAAGAGAGCACCAGCACACCGCGCTGATTTTCGACCACGTCACCTATACGACGCTCATCAACGTAGATGATGAGACGATAGGCGTTGAGTGGGGCCAGTTCAAACAGCATGTCGCCCTGCTGCACGGCACCACCGAGCATCTGACTGAGGTCACCACTCACCACCAACCCACTAAATGGTGCAGTGATGCGGCTACGTTTTAGCTTCTGTTCGACCAGGTTGATCTGAGCATCGGCCTGTTCGATCTGCGCCCTGATCACATTCATCCCGGCACGATCACGTGTGGCGCGCGCCTCCTGGTACTGCTTCTTCAACTGACTACGCTGGCTTAACCATTTCATCCGCTCAAGTCGCAGATCTTTATCGTCCAGGGTAGCGAGCAGCTCACCCTTTTCTATCAGGTCACCGGCACGCACATAGGCGCTCTCAATATAGCCAGCGCTGGGTGCCGTTACCATGCGCTGAATATAGCTCTCCAGTACAGAGTCTGATGAGAGATGATATTCACCTTTATAAAGACTAAAAAAAGCGACGATGGCAATGATCGTTAACAGCACCAGTTTCCGAGCAAGGTAATAGGGGCCGAAGAGGCGCGCCAGCTGTTGCCAGGCGGAGTCCAGGATCTTGCGTGGTAGCCAGCGATCATTCAGGCGCTTCTCTTCCAGCGCGGGTCCAACCAGCGAACACACGCTTTGACAGTAATGTACCTCTTGCTCACTAAATGGCATCTCATGAGGGCGTTCTAACGTGACTGCGGCGTAACATTCCCCCTCCTGGTAGAGTGGAATGGTGAGAATATTGCCGGCACCATGTTGACGTGAGAGCGTTTCATGAGCGCGCGTTAAAAGGCTTTCGCGATAGTCCGGCACAGGGTAGACAACTTCATGACGTTGGTCCATCGCTTCATCCATCGCATTGCCAATACAACGGATCAGATTCATCTTTTTGCCAAACTCGGCACTGTGCGATAGCGCCATCACCTTCATATAGTGACGGTGCAGGAAGCCGATACTTACGCGATCGCATGAGAGTAGTGTGGCAAGTTCGGTCACGCACTTCATCGCTGCACTCGTGCTCTGTTTTTCAGAGAGCACACTCGCCAGCAGTTCAGTCGCTGCGGCCAGGCGGTGCTGCATCGCCTCAACATCCCGCTTGCCATGCCGCTGGTGCAGTAACTCAATCCAGCCACTACCCCACTGTAAACGCCCCATCGACATCTGCAGTTCAAGGCTGGATCGTGCCGCCAGCACCATCGCAACCACTGCCGCTACCCTGTCATCAACGATCACTGGGAAAGCGACTAGATATGAGCTACCCAGCCCCTCATGAGGGGCCACCAGCCCACATCTCTCTTTAATCGCTCGCTCAATAATGTTACTTAGCCGCTCAATATTGGGGGCATCTTCTGGCCAGTACGCAACGGGAACAAAACGACTTCCATCCCCCTCCCGCAGCACTAGCAGCGACTGTTCTACATCACCGATAAAAACAGACTGTAGACGCAACCACGCCTGATAGTATTCACCATCCGTTTTTGCCGCGGCAAAGCTCTGCCACAGAGCAGGGTCAATCTCTAATGCTGGGCCATCTCCGGGGGATTGTTTACTCATCGAAACAGGGGAATTCGTAATTTAATTTTAGCTGTATGATCAGCAGCAGACGACGACACCCCTCGGGCCAGTCTAACCAGACCGAGGGAGCGTCAGCAAGAGAAAAGCAGGCTATTTAACAGCTTCAGGCGTCTGAGCACCTGTCGGTGTCTCCATCACTCCAAAACGGTTTTCATACTCACCCACAACATTGGTCAACAGCTGTAAAAGACGTTTGGCTGCAAATGGACTCATGATGATGCGGTCACTCAGTTCAACAGCGACCTCCGGCTGGCCAGTATGCCACGCCTGATTTGTGCCAAACAGAAGTGTCACCTCTTCTCGGGTGCTCGAGACATTACAGACGTTTGCATAGGTGCTGCGCATTTTTGAATCATCCCAGCGAATCCTGGGTAAACCTTTAGCCGCTTGCACTTTATCTTTATCAGCCATTCAAAACTTCCTCTTTCTGTTGGTTGTTATCTTTAAAATAGATCCCGTTTGCTCTCAAAACGATCAACTGTTTCACCCATAAATCATCATCCGCTTTCATCCCTACCCTATCGGCATCAATCCAGAGAGCCTTGATCCCACCGTAGGTACTGTTTTCCTTCATACTCATTTTTCAGATGGTTAAAACCTGCGGCATTGACACAGCGCTCCTCCTCGATCATCAGTTCATCGCGACTCTGTAATACCCGCCAGTTTGACTGGGCACGTCCCAGCCCGGCAGCTGTTACCGCCGCGACACCCAGCAACACCTCATCAATCTCTGTTTCGCCATCCGCTTCATTTGCTGCAACCGCATCGGCATAGCTCAACCCGGCGTAGCTCTCTCCAGCACTACCCACGACCGGGACAATACCGCCGAGCACAGTCTGAGCAAGCAGCGGCTGTTTACCAAGTTGTGCAACGGGAGGCACCGTTATCAGCACAGGCTCTGCATCTATCGGTGGTAGTTTGATAACCATCCCTTCAGGAATTCTATCAGGATCCTTAATCTCAGGGTTCAGTGCCTGAATCTCTTTCCAGCGTGCGGCATCGCCGAGGTAATCTTCCGCGATCGTCGTTAATGTCTCACCATAAACAACCGTATGCTCTTCCAGAAGCTGGCTGACTATCTGGCTACCTGTACTGTTAACTGTGGTGATACTGGCAAGCTGGAACGGTTTGCCCCCCAGACTATTCTCGGATGAATTTTTCTCCACATTATTAATACCTACAGTTCGCCCGGCAAGTATCTCCTGGTTCTGCTCAATCTCGCCAAGTATCTCATCGATACGGACATCATTACTGTTTAACAGTGCAGACATGGTTGACATAGAGAGGCTCAGCTCTCCCTGCCCAAGGCGAACCAGTGATTTCACAAAACCATTTTCCATAATCAGACGCCCATTGTCCTCGACCAGAACATCCTCAGAAAGCGAACCGACTAACGTATCACGACCAAAACCACCAAATAGCTTGTCGTTTCCACGCCCCCCGTCCAGGTAGTCGTCACCGCCGATAAAGAAGTTACTTGTCTCATAAGTCGAACGATTGAGTGCGCGTTCATATGTGACCAGGCCGCTATCACCAATCATGTCATCACGACCGCCACCGCCATACAGGCGATCGGAACCAGCGCCACCAATCAGCACGTCATCACCATCACTGCCGCGTAAGGTGTCGTTATCACTCTGTTCCAGGCGAGGTGCAACCACAGTAGAGTGCGAGCTGCCTACAAAAGAGATGCCAGCAGAAATAGCGGATGATGCACTGTTATTTCCACTGCTCACATCGGTCTCAAGATCACCGGCCTGGGTAACCATCCAGAGAGGGTTTAGCGTGACAAAGGCGTTACTGCCGAACAGGTAATCATTACCCGCACCGCCACTCAATGCATCATCGCCAATACCGCCAACCAGGATGTCATCACCACCGCCACCACTGATCAGATCATTGCCGCCCTGGGCCAGCCCACTGCTTCTGATATCGATCAGGTATCCCGCGGCATCAAAGGTGGCGACACCATCATCACCAAAGAGTGCATCATTACCGCCCTGGCCATAGATCTCATCATCTCCGCCATTTCCAAAGATAATATCGCTGCCGCTTGCTAATGAATCGCCAATGACATCACCCCAGAGAGTGTCATTTCCACTCAGCCCCCAGATATAGTCACGGCCATCGCCACCACTTATCCGGTCACCCAGCTGACTGCCCCACAGGGTGTCCTCACCATTCTCGCCCAGAATAGTTAGCGCAAGTGGTGCTGCGGTTCCATCCACCAGGTCAGCACCGTCACCCGCGTAGATGGTCAAGGTTGCAGCCGGGTTCAGGTCGAAACTGTTTACATAGATTTCATCATCGCCCGCCACTGAAAATAGCTCGGTCAGGTCATCAGCATGCAGTGCATCAATAGTAATGACATCACCACCTGAAGAGGTTGTTATCGATAGCCCATTACTGAAACCAGCCGATGATTGATAGAAGATCTCACCGCTACTCATGCCGCTTAGCTGCAGGTAGTCACCATCAGCATACTGTTGAATGATCGTGTCGCCAGTAACGTCGCCTGAATCTTCAACCGTCAGCGCGTTAT
>DRLG01000194.1 GCA_011053135.1 Chromatiales bacterium | reverse complement strand
GCCATGACGGCCTCTGCTGCGTGGCTATCGAGCCCCTCATAATCGTGGCGCGAATAGTAGTGGCGTCCAAAGCGCGCCCAGTGGGCGCGGGTGATCTCTTCAATAGACTGCCCCTTAATTGCCACCAGGTTTAACCAGAAAAGTACTGCCCATACACCATCTTTTTCCCTGATGTGGTCTGAGCCGCTGCCAAAGCTCTCTTCCCCACACAGTGTAATCCGCCCATCATCAAGCAGGTTGCCAAAATATTTCCAGCCGGTAGGTGTTTCATAACATTCGATATCGAGTGCGGCGGCAACTTTATCGACAGCTCTGCTGGTTGGCAGGGAGCGTGCGACCCCTTTAATCCCTGTTTGGTAGCCTGCAAATAGATGGCAGTTTGCAGTCATGATCGCCAGACAATCGCTGGGATTGACGAAGAAATTCTGTCCGATGATCATATAACGGTCACCATCACCATCAGAGGCGGCACCCAGACTGGGTGAGTCGTCCCCCTGATTGAGCCGTGCAACCAGCTCTTTTGCATAAATGAGATTGGGATCGGGGTGGCCGCCGCCAAAATCTTCTAGCGGCTGGGCATTGATAACTGAACCCGCTGCGGCGCTGAGGCGCTGCTGGAAAATCTCGGTCGCGTATGGCCCTGTAATGGCGTGCATGGCATCAAAACAGATACTAAAGCGCTCTGAACTAAGTAGTCTCTTCATCTGCTCAAAGTCAAAGAGCTCCTCCATCAAATCGGCGTAGTCACTAACCGGGTCGATAATCTCCACCAGGGTCTCGCCAAACTGGAATTGGCCTGTTGTTGCGAGCGAAATAGTCTCCATTTTAGCGATGCGATATCCAGTGATCGTCAGACTGTTTGCGAAAACCTGATCCGTAAACTTTGTATCAGCGGGGCCGCCATTTGTGGCGTTGTATTTAATGCCGAAGTCACCATCAGGGCCGCCGGGGTTATGGCTGGCAGAGAGAATAATGCCTCCCGCTGCCTTGTACTTGCGTATTAAATGGGAAACAGCGGGTGTCGATAGCAGGCCGTCCCGTCCTATTTTGATATGGCTAACACCATTCGCAATTGCAATTTTCAGGATTGTCTGAATTGCATCGCTATTATAGTAGCGCCCATCCCCCCCTAATATGAGCATGTTGCCCTTCAGCTCTGTTGCGCAGTTAAAGATCGCCTGCACAAAGTTTTCTAAATAGTGAGGGGTCTGAAAAACGGTTACCTTTTTACGAAGGCCTGAGGTGCCAGGTTTCTGGTCAGTAAAAGGTGTGGAGGCTATCTGTTGAATATTCATAATTGATGGGCTGCTGCTTTTATAGTGGCTTCCAGTAGAGCGATCAGATTACCACTTTGCATCACTTAAGGCGAACCACTGCCGGCTATAAAATAGGTCGCAGAAGAGGTTGTCGCCATTGTGCACAGCTTGTAGTGTACCTGACCATTCTGCTGTGGATCCCGGCATTGAATTGGCGCTTTCCCCACCATAAAAATAGTTGCGATGATAAGGCCAATCGTTACTTGAGGTGAATACTAAAAGTAGTATAGATTACTGTAAAAGCATGTTCGTTATCATCCATCAATACTGTCTGGTGTGAGTGATGGCATTGGTTCTGATGGTGCCGTTTTACGGCATGTCATCGACTGAATAGTAAGGGTGGTTTAAATATGTCTCGATTAAAACAGACGCAGGCGTGGCTAGCACTAACACAGCATTACGAAGCGACTAAACAGCTCCACATGCGTGATCTGTTTGATAAAGACCCGACGCGGTTCGACCGTTTTTCGCTTCAGCTCAACGATATTCTTTATGATTACTCCAAGAACCGTGTCACTGATGAAACCATGGCGCTGTTACTGGCGCTCGCTCATGAGGTCGATTTGCCTACGTGGATTGAACGACTCTTTAATGGCGAGAAGATCAACCACACAGAAAATCGTGCGGTACTACACACGGCTCTGCGAGATAGAGGTGATACCCCTGTTATGCTTGATGGCGTTGACCTTGCGCCTCAGATTAAAGCGGAAAGAGAGCGCGTTAAGGTGCTTGCTAGAAAGATTCGTAGCCGGGAGTGGATCGGGGTAACAGAACAGGCGATCACAGATGTGGTGAACATCGGTATTGGCGGTTCGAACCTTGGTCCACTGATGGTGAATGAGGCCTTGCGCCCCTATTCGCTACATGACCTGAAGGTTCACTTTGTCTCCAATCTTGATGAGAATCACATCAATGGCACGCTTGAATATCTCGACCCGAAAACAACGTTCTTCATCATCGCCTCCAAGAGCTTTAAAACACAGGATACGATGGTCAATGCTGAAACCGCCCGGCAGTGGTACCTCAATGGTATCGGTAGCGACACCAAGCTCCATCGCCACTTCTCCGCAGTGACCGCAAATACCGCGCTTGCAAGAGAGTTCGGCATTGCGGATGAAAATATTTTTCACATGAGTGACTGGGTGGGAGGGCGTTTCTCGCTATGGTCCTCCATTGGGCTGGCGACGATGATCGCCATTGGTGAAGAGCACTTTGAGGAGTTGCTGACAGGGGCCTACAAAGTGGATCAGCACTTCAGGAATACCCCGCTGGAGAAGAATATTCCAGTGATCATGGCGCTGCTAGGCATCTGGTATAACAATTTTTTTGATGCGCAGTCGGTAGCGGTATTGCCATATGATCAGCATCTGCACCGTTTCGCTGCATATATGCAGCAGGTTGATATGGAGAGCAATGGCAAGTACGTTGACCGGGCTGGCAAGCCAGTTGATTACTCAACAGGGCCTGTACTTTTTGGTGAGATTGGAATCTCAGGGCAACACGCCTTTTTTCAGCTACTGCACCAGGGTACCAAGCTGGTGCCGGCAGATATTCTGGCGCCTATCTTTAGTTTTCGCTGTATTCCCAGGCACCACCGGGCGTTGATGTCGAATGTATTTGCGCAGACAGAAGCGCTGATGCGAGGCAAGCGAGAAGATGAGGTCCGGGCTGAGTTACAGAAACAGGGGATGGATGAAGAGGCGATAGCGGCACTGCTGCCCTATAAAGTCTTCCCTGGCAATCGACCTACCAGTACCTTCCTGTTTGATACGCTAACCCCTGAAACGCTGGGTTCCCTGATTGCGATGTACGAACACAAGGTGTTTGTACAGGGGGTGATCTGGGATATTAACTCGTTTGATCAGTGGGGGGTTGAGCTAGGAAAACAGCTGGCAGCCACAATTGAAAATGAGCTGGGTGATGGGGCGCTGATTGATAGCCACGACAGCTCAACAAACGGGTTAATCAACTATTATAAACAGCGCCGCCCGCCCTCTAAGGCGCTCGCTAAATCGTAAGGCATAAGATGCGTATATTGGCGGGTGATATCGGCGGCACCCATGCGCGGCTTGTTTATCTGCAGGACGACAGCGAGCCTGCCATTCGGTATGAAAAGATCTATGCGAGTATCGACTACGCCTCTCTCATCGAGATCATTGAACATTTCCTGGCACATCATGTGATTCAGAGGCCACTGGATAGTGTCTGTCTGGCAGTAGCCGGCCCTGTTATTTCTGGCTGCGTGTCGCTCACCAATTTGCCCTGGCGTATTTGTGAAGAAGAGCTGCGCCTGTTGCTGCAGACGGAAAATGGCTACTTAATTAACGACCTTGTTGCAGTCGGCTATGCGCTTCCTTCTCTCCCTGAAGAGGCGTTGCTTGTTTTGCAGCCTGGCAAAGGGGGGCGCGAGCCGGTAACCAGTGCCGTTGTAGTTGGTGCAGGGACCGGGCTAGGGGCCGCACATCTGGTGTCGGCTGGAGAGCCGCATGTTTTTAGCAGTGAGGCGGGGCATGCCGCCTTTTCACCGGCGAACAGAATACAGCTGCGATTGCTTGAGTGGTTGCAGCAGCAGTATGGTTACGTTAGTGTCGAAATGCTTCTTTCGGGGCGTGGTATTGCTGCGCTTTACCGTTTTTTTCGTGATGTTGTTGGGGTGGCTGAGAGCCGTTCGGTTAGTGCAGCGCTGCAGCGGGGTGATGCCGCACAAATTATCAGTGAGCATGCTGTGGCCGGTGATGACCCGTTATCGGAGCAGACGCTGAGCTGTTTTATTGATATCTATGCCGCTGCGGTTGGCGATATTACATTGCACTATTTCCCAGTCGATGCAGTCTATCTGGCCGGTGGCATTGCGCCAAAGATACAGCCCCTTCTGCTCGCTAAGCAGGATGAATTTACCAGCTGTTTTAGCAATAAAGGGGCGATGCAGAGCAACCTGCGGGCGATACCGATCAGGTTAATTGTCGATGAGGGGGCCGGTCTGCATGGCGCTATCGCTTATGCCCGGCTACATTGTCGATCTGCGTAGAGGATTCAAACAGCGGCTTTCTGAGCAGACGAGCTTCACTGAACTGACACGTAAGTGCCAGTAATCAGTGGGGCGCTATTTGATCTCAATTACCGCGTTTTTTCGCAAGCCATCAATGTACTCTATAACAACTTTGCTTTGCAGTTTATCGGCTAGCTCTTTAGCAACGACTTCAATTGCAGGTGGATCAATCGTGCGTTTTTCATCAAGTTTGATGATGTGCCAGCCAAACTGACTCTGCACCGGCATGTTGCTGTATTCACCCGGTTTTAAGGCGGTGACGACGCCGGTAAACGCCTCCGGCATCTGATCGGCACCGAGCCAGCCCAGATCGCCACCTTCACTGCTTGTGGGGTCAATTGAGCTGATCGCTGCAAGTTTCCCGAAATCTTCACCACGTTTCAGCGCGGCCAGAATGTTATTGGCATCGACCTCATTATCAACCAGTATGTGGCGAATGTGATACTCGATTGTGCCCTCACCATACTGCTCTTTATACATCTCCATCAGTGCCCCTTCAGTGAGCGCTTCGTTAAGGTGCTGTTTGAGGCCGTTATTGATGATGGCCGTTCTTGTCTGCGCTTCAATCTCAGCCCTGACCTCAGGGAGTTTGTCGACACCCGCCTTTATCGCAGCGTTATATAGCAGCTCGCTGTTGATATACTCTTCTAGTAGTAGCTTGCGCTGTTCATCACTAACCGGGCCTTTGAGATTAACCTGTCTGGCTCGCATCTCGATGTAGCGATTAAAGGTCTCACTATCTATCGATTTTCCGTCAATAGTCACGACGGTTGAATCCTCTTCCGCATGCACTACCGAGAACGACAGCAGCGATGCCGAAAGTAAAATGGTGGCCAGATGTTTTAATGGTTTCATAACCGCTTCCTTCCGCGCTAGTTTATTGGGTGCTGCTCATGGTGCTTGATGCTACAACCGATGGTGCTACCTGTTCAAGTGTCGCTCATTACGGCAAAACCTGCTTAAAAGGCTTAACGGTCACTTTCTCGTAAACAGCCGCTGCAACGTAAGGGTCCTGGTCGGCCCATCGCTGGGCATCCTCCAGTGAGGGGAATTCAGCGATGATCAGGCTGCCGCTAAATCCTGCGCTGCCGGGTGTCTCGCTATCGATTGCGGGATGTGGCCCGGCCAGCACCAGCCGGCCAGCATCTTTAAGCGCATTGAGCCTTTCTATATGTGCCGGGCGGGTCGCCACCCTTTTCTCCAGTGAGTCGGCGTTATCTTCCGCGATAATGGCATAGAGCATTACGGTTTTTCTCCACTGTTTTCATGCTCATCACTCTTGATATGTCTGGTGAGAAACGGGATCTGTAGTATCACAAAGGCGAAGGTGAGCCCCATGAGGCCAAACAGCTTGAAGTTAACCCAGGTGTCGGTATCGAAATTATAGACAACATAGAGATTGACGAAACCGATAATGACGAAAAATAGCACCCAGCTGATATTGAGCTTCACCCAGATAGCCTCTGGTAGTGTCATCGCCTGCCCCATCATGCGCTGAATAATGGTTTTCTGCCCGATAAAGTGGCTGCCGAGGAAGACCGCGCCAAAGATCCAGTTGATTACGGTTGGTTTCCATTTGATGAACATCTCATCTTGCAGTAGCAGCGTGGCCCCGCCAAAGAAGACCATGATCGCCAGCGTTACCAGATGCATGTTTTCGAAGCGGCGGTGTTTATACCAGTGAATACCGACCTGTAGAAAAGAGGCGACAATTGCAACAGCTGTCGCAATGTAGATGTCGTAGACCTTGTAAGCAACAAAAAAGAGTAAAACCGGGAAGAAGTCGGCGAGAAATTTCATAGTCGTTATTTGGTATTTATCAGATTTTGAGTGAGCAAGTTAAAATGATAGTCGGCCTGTTGTGGGTAGACGTGTCATAATATTCTGTTGAAGATGAGTATAACACGCGAATATGGGAAACAACGCTTTGAGCGCTATTTGTTACGATCTCCACAGCCATTCAACCGCCTCAGATGGTGTGTTGACTCCAACTGAACTGATGCAGCTGGCGGCCAGAAATGGGGTCGATGTGCTGGCATTGACTGATCATGACTGCACTGACGGCCACGCTGAGGCGGCAGCTGCGGCCTCAGAGGCTGGCATTCAATTTGTTCCCGGGATTGAGCTCTCAGTCAGCTGGCGCAAACGTTTGATTCATATCGTCGGCCTTCACGTGGATGGCGAATATGGTGCGATGCAGGCAGGGCTGGTGGAACTGCGTGCGAGACGCCAGCTGCGTGCGGAGGCGATCGGGGTTAAGTTTGAGAAAATCGGGATGCCGGATGTTTACGGCGGGGCGTGTGCGCTGGCGAGCGGTGTTGTCAGCCGCTCCCATTTTGCGATGTACCTTGTCGAGCAGGGGGTGGTGAAAGATGTTCAGCAGGCCTTTAAGCAATATCTACTGAAGGGGAAGCGCTGCTACGTCGGCTGTGAATGGGCGTCGTTGGAGGATGCCCTGGCGTGGATTCATGGTGCTGGTGGGCAGGCAGTTGTGGCGCATCCCGCACGCTACAAAATGAGTCGTACGCTGTTTCAGGCGTTTCTAGAGGATTTCAAGGCGCTGGGTGGAGTGGGGATTGAGGTGGCCTGCAGCAGCCATAACAGTGAAGAGACGCGGCAGATGGCAAAGTATGCCGAGGCACTGGAGCTGTTCGCATCGGTGGGTTCTGATTTTCATTCGCCGCACAATAACTGGGCCAAACTGGGCTATGTACAGGCGCTGCCTGAAGGTTGTCGGCCTATCTGGCAGAGCTGGTAATCCTCTTATCTTATCTAATAACTGTTTAGCAGGTTTTTGTTTTAATGAGACATTTTCGAGTTCATCCTGAAAATCCACAGCTGCGATTAATCAATCAGGCGGTAACGATTATCCGTAGTGGTGGGGTGGTCATCTATCCAACAGACTCCTGCTATGCGCTGGGGTGTGAGATCGGCAATAAGTCTGCGATGGAGCGTATTCGGCGCATTCGTGAGCTGGGTGATGATCATAACTTTACCCTGATCTGTCGCGATCTCTCCGAGTTATCGAGCTACGCCAGGGTCGATAATCAGGTCTTTCGTCGCCTGAAATCCCTCACTCCCGGTCCGTACACCTTTATCCTTGAGGCTTCGCGCGAAGTGCCGCGCCGTCTCCAGCACCCCAAACGTAAGAGTATTGGGCTGCGTGTGCCGGAGCACCCGATTGCTCAGGCGTTACTGGAGGCGCTGGATGGGCCGATGATGAGTGTCACACTGGCCCTGCCGGGAGAAGTGGAGCCGCTGGCCGACCCTGAGGAGATTATGATGCAGCTTGGAAAACGGGTCGATCTGTTGATCGATGGCGGCTGGGGGGGGTATGAGCCCAGCACGGTGATTGATCTGACCGACACTCTTCCCCGAGTGGTGCGCCGCGGGGTTGGTGATCCAACTGTGGTTGAAGGATGATCTCTCTTTAAATGATGAAAATCATTGCACTAATAAGGTTATAATCGCCCGATGGATGAATTGAGCGTTCTGCAACGTGTCGCTGTCTGGGCGATGCCGGTGATATTAGCGATTACGGTG
>DRLG01000193.1 GCA_011053135.1 Chromatiales bacterium | reverse complement strand
TTACACGAAACAGGTCGCCATCGCCTTCGATAAAAAAGAGTACAGCAAAGCGAGCAAGCTATGTGATGAAATGATGGCTGACCCCTCTGCTCCACACCAGGAGCTGCAAAACCTGAAGTTCAACCTGCTGACAACTACCGGGGATTACGAAGCGGCCGAAGCTCTCTGTAACCAGGTGCTCGCTGAGCGTGATGTACCCTGGGCTCAATTAGGGCTTGTAAAGGTCTATTTCTCCCAGCAGAAATACTATGAGGCAAAAGAGCTATTAGATGGGATCGTCGCTAATAATGGTGACTTTGTTGCCGCTTATGACTGGCTTAGCAGGGTACAGAAGAAACTGGGAAATACCACTGCAGCAGAAGAGGCGCTCACACAGGCAGTTGAAAGATCGCCCAAATCTCTGCAGCGGCAACGAGAACTAAGCGAACTGGCTGTCATCAATGACAACCACACCCTCGCCGAGCGCGCCTGCCGGGATGCGATGCTGATTGGTAAATATTCTGTTTTAAGGAGCCCTGAAGACTATGTGAACTACTCCAGTTCCCTGGTGAAAAACAATAAAGGGAAAGAGGCTCTCAGGGTTGCCGAGAGCATAAAGCACGCCTTTAAAGGTGATAACGGCGCCAGACTCCAGGCAGAGATCTGTAAAAGCACCGTCCACCAGGAGCTAGGCAATGATGCCAAAGCGGAAGCGGCGATGAACAGCGCCCTTGAGCTCTACCAGAAAAGCGGGGTGATCGGCTCGAGTAGCGCGGGCCTGGCGCTCGCCAGAAACTGCTTAAAATATGGCAGAGAAAAAGAGGCTGATGCCATCATCAAAGATATCGCTAAAAACAATCATGAAAATAAAGCGGTATTAGAGGAGATCAGCCAGACCTATGAAGATGCAGGATTTGCTGGAAAGGCCGAGGAGGCGATTACAGCAGCAATCGATGAAATTGCTGAAATCAATAACGAAGGTGTGAGGCTTATTAATGAAGGTAAAATTCTAGAGTCGATTGAGCTGTTTAAGGAAGCCGCCAGGGCGCTGCCTCGAAACCACATCATCAGCCTTAACGCAGCACACTCTTATATTCTGTTGATGAAAAAAAATGGAGCCAACAGACAGCATGTCAATGAGGCGATGCGCTATCTTGATGCCGTTAAAGATATCGACTCCGCTCGGAAGCGATATAACTCACTCATGAAGGGCTGCCGTGAAGTTGCACAACAGGCCGGGCTATAAGTAGACCTGATGAGCAGTAAAGGCACCTCATCCGGACTCGACTTCTCAACCATCATCGCTAGCTCAGTGCATGATATGAAAAATTCGATTCAGCTGCTGCTGGGGACACTGGATGAAGTGATCGATGAACTCCCTGTCGATGAAAAATCACACACAAAGGTTTTACGCGCAGAGGCTGAAGGAAGGCGTATCAACGACCAGCTGATACAGCTACTCACCCTCTATAAAATGAGTAATACACAGCATTGCCTGCAAATCGACGAGCACTGTGTTGATGAGTTCCTTGAAGAGATTAATAGTGAAAACCACCCACTACTTTCGCTGCGCGGTATCGAACTGACCGTTAGATGTGAAGAGGGACTCGTATGGTTTTTTGATCGAGAGCTGCTCAAGGGTGTCGTCAACAACTTAATCACCAATGCACAACAGCACACCAGAAACAGGATCGCACTAAGCGCTGTTGTTCACGAAAAAAAACTACGGCTTTCAGTGAGTGATAATGGCCCCGGATTCCCTCACTCGATGTTAAAACGTGGTGACGCCGCTGACGAAGTTTTGCTGGGTGACGGTAACACCAGATCAGGCGGCACCGGGCTGGGCCTCTATTTCTCTACTACCATCGCTCAGCTGCATAAAAACCGTAACGTGCGCGGCTATCTGGAAAATAGTAATGAAGGGGTCGATGGCGGCGCGTGCTGCACCATCGTACTACCATAGGGATCGGAAAAGTCGGGGCGATGATATCGCTTAAGAGAGGCAGCTGAGTGCTATAATGGCCAGCTAAAATAATTTTGAGCCGTAAACGACCCGCCGCATGTGTAAAATCCCAGCAGATATTCAGAATGCGATCAACCGCTGTATGGTGGCTGACCGCCATCCGCTGCGCCAGAAATTGCGGCGGCTAAAAGACCGCCCGGATGAGCGTGCATTAAAGGAGCTCTGCAGACACATTGAAAAATCTCACCAGCAGCGAGAACAGCGACAGGCAAACCTGCCGCTGCCCAGCTATCCCGATGAGCTGCCCGTTAGCGAGCGGCGCGCAGAAATTGCAACTGCGATCAAACAGCATCAGGTAGTTATTGTCGCCGGTGAAACCGGCTCAGGCAAAACGACTCAACTACCCAAGATCTGCCTGGAGATTGGACGTGGCGTAAGCGGTATGATCGGCCACACCCAGCCACGCCGCATCGCCGCACGCAGTGTGGCAACGCGCATCGCCGAAGAGTTGAACTCCGAAGTTGGCCACACAGTCGGCTACAAGGTGCGCTTTAGTGATCGCATCCGCCCGGAGAGTTATATCAAGCTCATGACCGACGGTATTCTTTTAGCTGAAAGCCAGAAAGATCGATTCCTCAATCAGTACGACACATTGATCATCGATGAGGCGCACGAACGAAGCCTTAACATCGATTTTCTGCTGGGCTATCTCAAACAGCTGCTACCGAAACGTCCCGACCTGAAGTTGATCATCACCTCAGCCACCATCGACACCGCTCGCTTTGCAAAACATTTCGACAATGCACCGGTCATTGAGGTCAGCGGCCGCACCTATCCGGTCGAGACACGCTACCGCCCACTACAAAGTGATCGTGATGGTGAAGATGACCGCGATATCCTGCAGGGGATCCGAGACGCGGTGGATGAGCTGGCGCAGGAAGGGCTGGGGGATCTGTTGATCTTTCTACCCGGTGAACGCGAGATCCGTGAAGCCGCCGAAAGCCTGCGTAAACACCACCCACCACACACGGAAATAGTGCCGCTCTATGCACGACTATCGGCCAGTGACCAAAACCGAATCTTCCAGCCACATAAAGGGCGGCGTATCGTGCTCGCCACCAACGTTGCTGAAACCTCACTTACGGTGCCAGGGATACGTTATGTGATCGACCCCGGCGTTGCACGTCTTAGCCGCTACAGCCACCGCACCAAGGTGCAGCGACTGCCGATTGAAAAGGTGTCGCAGGCCTCTGCCAATCAACGTGCGGGGCGCTGTGGGCGAATCGCGCCCGGTATCTGCATTCGCCTCTATAGCGAAGAAGATTATCTATTGCGCCCCGCATTTAGTGAGCCTGAAATCAGGCGTAGCAACCTGGCAGCGGTGATCCTGCAGATGAAGGCGTTACGCCTCGGTGATATCGAAAGCTTTCCATTTGTGGAATCACCCGAGCCAAAAATGATCAGCGACGGCTACAAGCTACTCGAAGAGCTGGGAGCGATCGATCAACAGAAACAGCTAACAGAGACAGGCCGGCAGCTGGCGCGACTGCCGATCGACCCTAAGGTCGGACGCATGGTGCTGGCCGCGCATCAACTCGGTAGCCTGGCCGAACTGCTGGTGATCGCCAGCGCCCTTAGCGTACAGGAGCCGCGCGAACGGCCACATGAAAAACAGCAGGCAGCAGACGAACGACATAAAGCCTTTAGCGATGAGCGCTCCGACTTTCTCGCCTACCTGAAACTGTGGCGAGAATACCATCGACAGGCCGACAGACTCACCAACAATAAGCTGCGCCGCTGGTGCCGTGATCATTTTATTTCGTATCTGCGTATGCGTGAATGGCACGATGTTTATGTACAGCTGAAAAGTCTGGTGCGTGAACTCGGCTGGAGGCTCAACGACTCACCGCTGCTTAACAGTAAAAACGGCGACGCGGTCGAGATTGAAGCCGACAGCTATGCGGCGATTCATCAGGCGTTATTAACCGGTCTACTGGGTAATGTCGCCTTCAAGGGCGATAAACAAGAGTTTACCGGTGCGCGTGGCATCAAGCTGCATATCTTTCCCGGTTCCACCCTGTTTAAAAAACCACCCAAATGGATCATGGCCGCTGAGCTGGTTGAAACCACTCGCATGTACGCACGCAGCTGTGCACGTATCGAACCGGAATGGATAGAGCAGGTGGCTGGTGAGCGCTGTAAACGCACCATCTTCGAGCCGCACTGGGAGAAGCGTCCCGCGGCAGTGATGGCATTTGAACGGCTCTCACTATATGGGCTGATTATCAATCCACGCCGTAAGATACATTACGGCAGAATCAACCCCACTGAGGCACGCGAGATTTTTATTCGCGGTGCACTGGTTGAAAAAGCGTTCAAAACAGACGCCCCATTTTTCAGGCACAACATCGAGCTCATCGATGAGATTGAATCACTGGAGGCAAAATCACGCCGTCGTGATCTGCTCGTTGATGATGAGGTGCTCTACCAGTTTTATGATCAACGTCTGCCGCAGGAGATTTATGATGGGCGGCGCTTTGAATCATGGCGTAAGAAGGCCGAAAAAAAAGAGCCGAAGTTACTTTATCTAAACCGTGA
>DRLG01000192.1 GCA_011053135.1 Chromatiales bacterium | reverse complement strand
TGGAGAGGTCTTAACATCAGTCGAGGCTTCTGCGGTAAGATGGCGTCGCTTATCTATCTTGAGATCTTTGGTAATGTCTATTTTCGGAGCGAGCGATGTCGCAGCAGGTTGATCAGGTTCGGGCGGTAATTTGGGTTGAGGGGGCGTTGAGGCTGCTGGACCAGCGTCTGTTACCCCTGGAGCAGCACTATATTGTGTGTACGGATGTGGCTGGTGTGGCGGCTGGCATTCGCGATATGGTGGTACGCGGCGCACCCGCGATCGGGGTGGCTGCGGCTTATGGGGTGGCGATGGCGGTTGCGGCGCGCTATGCAGAAAACGGAGCCGGATGGCGGCAGGCAGTCGAGGCTGATTTGACGTTGCTGGCAGAATCTCGCCCCACCGCAGTCAATCTTTTCTGGGCGATTGAACGGATGCGCGCGCTAATCGAAAAGCTGGATGGCGATCCGCGTCAGGCAGTGGTCGCTGAGGCGTGCCGTATCGATGCAGAAGATCTGGCGGCCAACCGTCGCATGGGTGAACTGGGTGCCGCGCTGATTGGGGCGCGCTGTGCTGTGATGACCCATTGCAATGCGGGGGCGCTGGCGACAGCCGGTTACGGCACGGCGCTTGGGGTGATCCGCGCGGCACATGCGGCGGGTAAGGTGAGTCAGGTCTATGCCGATGAGACCCGCCCGTGGCTACAGGGTTCACGTCTCACTGCATGGGAGCTGCTGCAGGACGGCATCCCGGTAACGCTACTCGCCGACGGCGCAGGGGCGCATCTGATGAAGCAGGGTGAGGTGAAATGGCTGATTGTCGGTTCTGATCGCATCGCGGCGAACGGTGATGTCTGTAATAAGATCGGCACCTATCACGCCGCCATCACTGCCCGTTATCACGGGGTGAAGCTGATGGTGGTGGCACCGACCTCGACCATCGATATGTCACTCGCAAGCGGTGAAGAGATCCCGATCGAGGCGCGCGATGAGGATGAGCTGCTCACCTTTGGTGGAAAGCAGGTGGCGGCAACGGGGGCGCGGGCGTGGAATCCGGTCTTTGATGTCACTCCGGCGGAACTGGTCGATGCAATCGTCACCGAGCGTGGGGTGGTGTTGCAGCCGAATGCGGAAAAAATGGCCGCTTTGATGGTGGAATAACCCCGTATCGACATCGCTTCTCCCCTCTCACCGTAGGCCTGTCACCGTAGGTAGGGGTGGCTTTGAAAAGGAAAAGCGCTCAGATCGGCGCTACTGCGCTACAAAGGTGTGGTGTCGGTAGGGTTTATGGTACTATTTGCCGCTTAACGCGAATGCGTGGCGTGTGGTTGCCAGTTAGCGGGAAAATATCCGCGGGTGGCAGCGAAAAACAGCCCGCGTTCAGATAGTGTCGATGCTCGACATCAGACGTTTAATGTGCCATTCAGACAGGACAGATTGATCCCCGATGAGCGAAATCGCGAAAGAGATACTCTCCACTAATATTGAGGAGGAGATGAAGCGCTCCTACATGGAATACGCGATGAGCGTTATCGTGGGGCGTGCCCTGCCGGATGTGCGTGATGGCCTCAAGCCGGTACATCGTCGAGTACTTTATGCGATGCACGGTCTCGGAAACGACTGGAACAAACCTTATAAGAAGTCGGCGCGTGTGGTTGGTGATGTGATTGGTAAGTACCACCCTCACGGTGATTCAGCCGTATACGACACTATTGTGCGCATGGCACAGCCCTTTTCGCTGCGTTACATGCTGGTCGATGGACAGGGTAACTTCGGTTCTGTTGATGGCGACTCGCCGGCGGCGATGCGTTACACCGAAGTGCGGATGTCGAAGATCGCCCACGAGATGCTGGCTGATCTCGACAAGGAGACGGTCGATTTCATCGCCAACTATGACGAATCTGAGAAAGAGCCTGTTGTCTTTCCGGCGCGTATTCCCTCTCTGCTGGTTAACGGTTCGGCGGGTATCGCGGTCGGTCTGGCGACCAACATCCCGCCCCATAATCTGACCGAAGTGATCAACGCCTGCCTTGCGGTGATCGATGACCCTGAGATCGGCATCGCCCGCCTGCTCGAAATTATCCCCGGCCCCGATTTTCCAACCGCTGCGATCATCAACGGCGTGCGTGGTATTCAGGAGGCCTACTACAGCGGCCGTGGGCGTATCCATCTGCGCGCGCGTACCCACTTTGAGCCTTACGGAAAACATAATGATCGCGAGCGTATCGTCGTCACCGAGCTGCCGTATCAGGTGAACAAGGCCAACCTGCTGGAGAAGATTGCACAGCTAGTTCGAGAGAAGAAAATCGAAGGTATCAGTGAGTTACGCGATGAATCTGATAAAGATGGCATGCGCATGGTGATTGAGCTAAAGCGTGGCGAAGTGACCGAGGTGGTGCTGAACAACCTCTACAAGCACACCCAGATGCAGAACGTTTTTGGCATTAACATGGTGGCGCTGATCGACGGCCAGCCGAAGCTGCTTAACCTTAAGCAGATTCTGGAGGCGTTTGTTCGCCACCGTCGTGAAGTGGTGACACGCCGCACCGTATTTGAGCTGCGCAAGGCGCGTGACCGCGGCCACATCCTCGAAGGGCTGGCGGTGGCGCTCTCTAATATTGATGAGGTGATTGCGCTGATTAAGGCCGCGCCCAACCCAGCAGAGGCGAAGCGCCAGCTGGTCTCAAAAGCGTGGCGGCCTGGCGCGGTCAGCGACATGCTCGATCGTGCCGATGCAACGGCGCGCCCTGAAGAGCTGGCGGCCGAGTATGGCCTGGGTGATGAAGGTTATCGCCTTTCACCGATCCAGGCGCAGGCGATTCTGGATCTGCGTCTGCATCGTCTGACTGGGCTTGAGCAAGATAAAATTCTTAAGGAATACGGTGAGATACTGGATGTTATTGCGGAGTTACTTGAGATTCTGACTAATCCAGATCGCCTCATGGAGGTGATTCGTGAAGAGCTGACCGCGATTCGTGATCAATATGGTGACGAGCGCCGCACCGAGATTCTCGCATCGTCTCACGATCTCTCGCTGGAAGATCTGATTAGCGAAGAAGATGTTGTTGTAACGCTCTCCCACGCAGGTTATGTGAAGGCGCAATCGCTCGACACCTACCAGGCGCAGAAGCGTGGTGGGCGTGGTAAGTCGGCGACCAATATGAAAGATGAAGATTTCATCGACAAGCTGGTGGTCACCAATACGCACGACACGATTCTCTGCTTCTCCAGCCGCGGCAAGGTCTACTGGAAGAAGGTCTACGAGCTGCCGCAGGCGAGCCGCACCTCGCGTGGTAAACCGATCATTAATCTGCTGCCGCTGGAAGAGGGCGAGCGCATCAATGCGATCCTGCCTGTGCGTGAGTACGATGCAGATAAATATATCCTGATGGCGACCAGCAGTGGCATGGTGAAAAAGACGCCGCTTGAGGATTTCTCTCGCCCACGCTCAAACGGCATTATTGCACTGGAGCTGCGTGATGATGACTGCCTGATCGGCGTCGATATCACCGACGGTACAAAAGATGTGATGCTGATCACCAGTGCCGGTAAGGCGATCCGCTTTAACGAAGAGACCGTGCGCCCGATGGGGCGTACCGCACGCGGCGTCCGTGGGGTGAAGCTGGGGCCGGGACAGACAGCGATCTCGCTGATTGTGGTGAATGACGGTGATGTCCTTACCGTCACCGAAAAGGGGTACGGCAAGCGCACCGCGATGAGCGATTACCCGCTGCATGGCCGTGGTGGACAGGGGGTCATTTCGATTCAGACCTCGTCACGTAACGGCAATGTAGTCGGCGCAGAACTGGTGCATGATGATGATGAGCTGATGCTGATCACCAACGGCGGCACGCTGGTGCGTACGCGTGTCAATGAGGTTTCGATACAGGGGCGTAACACACAGGGTGTGCGTTTGATCCGCCTGAGTGGTGATGAGCGCCTGGTCGGGCTTGACCGGATCGCAAACCTTGTGACGGATGATGCCGATGCCGATGCCGATGCCGATAGCAGTGCAGCAGATGATGCCGCTGAACCAGCCAGAGAAGATGAATAGCGCTGTTGATTTTACTGTAAGAGAAGATCTGAAAGGAAACGTTGATGTCA
>DRLG01000191.1 GCA_011053135.1 Chromatiales bacterium | reverse complement strand
TCTATATTATGATCGGCGGCTGCTGTTACTCAAATAACTATCCGCTCTCATCTAGTGAGTCCCCCTTTGGTGGTGGTAATCCAACTCGAGTCGTGATGACCAATATGATTCGAGATGAGGAGTTCACGCAGCGCTTTATCAAAGATTCCCTGGCTTTTAAGCCGTTGATTACTCAGACAGTTGTAAACGCAGATATTCAGATGGATTTTGAGATCGATATGAGAGCTATCGGCTACGGTACGATTGATGTTGCTGGTAATATTGCGAATAGACTGGAGCTGTTAACTAATGAATACCAGGGTAGTGGTAACTATGACAATACAGTTATCCCAGATTTTTTTAGTGCCAAATCACTTGTCAAGCAGACTGTAAATGCCGGCCAATATACCTATACCCCAGGTAATGGTAACGGAGGGAGTGATGGTGAATACACCTACTGGGATGGTGCTTATGTTGAATATTTAGCGGACCACAATCTCTTTCGTCGTGATGATCAGAATGTTGGTTATCAGGTGCTTCCCTGACCCTTATCTGTTGAGCTGTTAGCTGCTTTGACTGTTAATAGCGTGCCTTTATTAATCCCTTCTTCTATTTTAATTGAGATCGCCTCTGGATGAAGGCGATGATTCTGGCTGCTGGACGCGGTGAGCGTATGCGCCCTTTGACTGACACCATTCCGAAACCGCTGCTAAAAGTGGCTGGTGACTACCTGATTGCTCACCACCTTCACGCTCTGGTTGCTGCGGGGATCTCGGAGATAGTGATTAATCATGCGTGGCTAGGCAAGCAGATCGAGCAGGCGCTGGGCGATGGCCGCCGATATGGTGCGCAGATTCACTACTCAGCCGAAGGTGATGTGGGGCTGGAGACTGCGGGTGGTATTAAGCGCGCGCTCCCCTTATTGGGGGGAGCACCCTTTCTAGTGGTGAACGGCGATGTCTGGAGTGATTACCAGTTTGCTACTTTGCCTGCTGAGCCAGCAGGGGCTGCGCATCTTGTTTTGGTTGATAACCCGCTGTTCCATCCTGCGGGTGACTTTGCGCTACAGGACAATAGGGTGCAGTGTGATGGTGAGCCGAAGCTGACCTTTAGTGGTATTGGTCTCTATCGTCCTGAGCTGTTTGATGATCTGCCGGATGGCCGCACACCCTTAGCGCCGCTGCTACGAGCAGCGATGGACAGGGGTGAGGTGAGCGGCGAGCATTATCGTGGTGGCTGGATGGATGTCGGCACGCCAGAGCGGCTTGAAGCGTTAGAGAGGCAGTTATCTAGCCGCCGTTAAAGATCATTCAGGGCTAATCAAAATGGGATGACAGGTAGTCGGTGTTACCCTGGAGGCTACCCCACCACTACGATCGCGTAGCAGTGGGGCGATGAATCAGCTTGAACAGCTGGCCGCATTCGACTTCAGTCTGTTTGCTTATGCCTGGTGCTGTTTTAACTCGCTGTAAAGCCGGTCCTTGAGATTAAGGCGCTTCACTTTGAGATCTAGCATACGTTCATCTGTTGTCGGTTGTTGCTGTTTTTCCAGCGTGTAAATCGTCTTGTCGGTATGCTCATACTCTTTGAGGCGATCAGCAAATTCACTGTTCTGGATTTTGAGATGATGAATAGTGTTCTGAAACTCAGGGAACTCATGAGTCAGTTGGTGTCGTTCTCCGTACATACTTCTGCCTCCATATGTGTGGTTTAAAACGTCGTCCTCTCCGCCTCATTCCATGCGTAAAGCGCGAGCCGGATGATCAGCTTGTCACGGCATCACTGGGTGGGTCAACATTTATGGTCGTGATATTTTGGGGAGATGGCTCTGTTTTTTACGGATATTGAGGCGATTCAACTGGTTGTCAGGAGTGGTCTATAACTTGCTATGCCGAGCGGGTGCGGCGCGGAAAGAGCCAAAACGGCTCAGGCGTTGGCGAGTAACTCATCATTATCGTTATCGTCAGGGAGATCATAACCCCACTCTTTGATGAGGTGCTTTTCCTGGATGCGTAGTTTGTTTTTACGCGCAAATTGCAGAATAAAGTCGAATGCCTCAGGGTCATTAATGCTGAGGCCGCGCGCCACAATCAGGCAGCGTGCGCCGTTGATGATGCAGGGTTGCACATGTTCTGAGTAACGCAGTTTGTGATCGGGACCGAAGCTGGCCAGGGCAGACGAGATGCGTTCAACCCAGTCTGAAGGGCGGAACTTCTGGCCGTCTTTGCAGATACCTTCAATGATAATCTGATTGTTACCGGAGTTATGCGACATCTTTTTCTCTTGCGCTGCGACAGTTATTTGTTGATCTCATTGGGTGGTGTGTCGCTTGCGGCGATTATACCTGTATCGCACCTGAATTGATAAAGTTTAATGGCGCAGTGATCGAACGGCGTGCTTAATGGCGCGCACACGTGCTGCGTGGATCTCATCTGCCATCGCCTTGCCGTTAAAGCCCTGTTCAACCAGACTTCGAATGTCGATAGCGGTAGCGGCCTGGTAAGCGCGCTGGAACAGGCGGGCCTGTGGGTAGTCGCTCGCTTCATAACCGAGGCGCCCGCGTGAGTCTGCTTCACATACGAGTAGAAACTGCATTAAGCGTTGCGGGCGGCGAAACGCATCGAGTGCTTCAAGTGTCTTGAGTAGTTTCTCCGGGCGAAGCTCTGCCGCGCGGTGGCAGTGAGTGTGGTAACGCGCGACTAAATGGGCCAGTTCACGGTAAGTCTTTGGAATAGGTATCCGCTGGCATAACTGCTGTAATAGTTTGACCCCGCGCTCTTCATGGCCGTGGTGGCGGGGCCATTGATCACGTGGCGTATTGCCCTTGCCAAGGTCGTGGCAGAGGGCGGCGAAGCGTACCACTGGCTCACTGCTTAGTGACGCAGCACTATCGAGTACCATCATGGTGTGAATGCCGCAGTCGATCTCTGGGTGGTAATGTGCTGGCTGCGGTACACCAAATAGTGCATCGACTTCAGGCAGGATGCGCGCAAGCGCCCCACATTCGCGTAGCGTCGTGAAAAAGATAGAGGGGCGTGGCTCATTGAGCGCCCGTTCGATTTCAGCCCAGAGACGTTCGGGGACCAGTGCATCGACTTCACCAGCATCAACCATCTGCCGTAGCAGTGCCTGTGTCTCATCTGCCACCTTAAAACCCAGCGGCGCTAGCCGGGTCGCAAAGCGCGCCACCCGCAGTAGACGCACCGGGTCTTCAACAAAAGCGGGAGAGACATGTCTTAGTCGCTTCTGCTGCAGATCGTGAACGGCGTTGAGTGGGTCGATCAGGTCGCCTTCAGGCGAGAGCGCCATCGCATTGATGGTAAGATCGCGCCGTCTGAGATCCTGTTCCAGGGTGACATCGGGCGCGGCGTGAACCTCAAAGCCCGTATAGCCAGCGGCAGTTTTACGTTCGGTACGGGCGAGCGCATACTCCTCTTTGCTCTCTGGGTGTAGAAAAACCGGGAAGTCCTGCCCCACCTGTCTGTAGCCCTGGGCCAGCATCTCTTCCGGGGTTGCACCGACCACTACCCAGTCGCGATCTTTAACAGGCAGCCCCAGTAACTTATCGCGCACAGCCCCGCCCACCATGTAGACCTTCATTGGAATCGGAACCGGTTGTCTTAACCGTTGTGCTTAGTCGTCACGCCCTGCGTAGAGACGGAAGCGGTCAAACTGGCCGCGTTGCGTCTGGTTTAGCAGGTAGCGCGGTACGATGGCTTCAAGCGGTTGTGGCGTAATGCCAAAGAGTTCCGGAAACGGCTTGTTACTGACGCTAT
>DRLG01000190.1 GCA_011053135.1 Chromatiales bacterium | reverse complement strand
TAATGACCACGCCATCTTCGGTGGTGCTGACTTTAGGCGCTTCATCATTTGCTGCAGCCACTGTTTCTACAGCCGCTTCGTTGGTGCTGGCTGTTTCTGTGCTCTCTGGTGCTGTGGTTGCTGCCGCGACAACCTCTTCGGTAGCACTCTCTTCAACCATTTCGGGCGGTGCAGCAACATCGTTGGTAGTTACTGCAGCAACGGCTTCACTCTCGACAGCCTGTTCGCTATTTTCAGCAACATTATTACTGGTTGCGCAGCCACCGAGCATGGCAACGGTAAAGAGACACGCTGAAGCGAGCATAAACTGGTTTTTAGTCATCATAATGTAGTACTCCGCAATGTATCAGTTGAAGTTAAATCGGGTTACAGAATAAATGGTACGTTATTAAGCATTCTTAGCTCATGAACGATCAATGCACAGTAGCCTAAAAAGAGGCAGGGCAGGATGTGATATGTGCGAATCACACCCTTAATCAACCAGAAGTTTCGGTGTGCCAGAATAAAAATCAGGCAGATAGCTGTTATCAAAACCTTGGTGGAGACAAATAACTGCACGTTAATCTGCAGCAGACTATTCATGAACGGGTTAATCTCCTGCGCCCCTTGTTGAATCAGCAGCAGGGTGAAAAATGCATCAATACAGGAGAGCCCCATGATCGCGATAGTCAGAGCAAACAGCATCGGAGCGTGATGAAAGTCTACATAGTGCGAGCCTTCTAGACAGCTCTCGCGGCGCGTTTCACGGCGACGATTTCTGGTGAAACTGTGAAAAAATGTACGCAGTCCATGTGATCTGCGCTCAATTCCCTGACGTTGACAATCGATCGTGACTTCCATCGGTGCACCTACCCCCCTCAGAGCTTATGCGATAGGAGGAGGATTTTAGCAAAAACGATCGAGTTAAGCATAGGAATCTTGACGCAAGCCATCGAAACACCTGTTAAGTTATTGAATTTATTAGTTTGGGGGTGATAATAAATTGGCGCTATCGGCCGGATTGAAGCGATACTTAAATAAATGTTGCGCCATTTGTTTAAGCGCATAGATGCGCGTAGAATCGCCGCTTTTATTGATGAGACAAAAGAGCTGTTTATGTCCATTTCTTCAGAGACGGCAAGACGCCGTACCTTTGCGATCATCTCGCATCCAGATGCTGGTAAGACCACTGTTACAGAAAAACTACTGCTGTTTGGTGGTGCGATTCAGTTAGCGGGTAGCGTAAAGGGGCGCAAAGCGGCGCGGCATGCTACATCTGACTGGATGAAGATGGAGCAGGAGCGCGGCATCTCGGTCTCCTCATCGGTGATGCAGTTTCCTTATGGCGATAACATTATCAATCTGCTGGATACTCCCGGGCATGAAGACTTCTCAGAAGATACCTACCGCACTCTGACAGCGGTCGATTCTGCATTGATGGTGATCGATGTGGCCAAAGGTGTTGAGCAGCGCACCGTTAAGTTGATGGAGGTGTGTCGTCTGCGAGATACCCCGATCCTCACCTTTATTAACAAGATGGATCGAGAGGGTAAAGACCCGATCGATCTGATGGATGAGGTTGAGGATGTGCTCGATATTCAGTGTGCCCCAATGACCTGGCCGATTGGTATGGGGAAAAATTTCAGAGGTGTGTTTCATCTCTATAGCGATACCATCCATATCTATAGCCCGACGCACGGCGGTAAGATCAATGAGGGAGAGGTGATCAAGGGGTTGGATAACCCGCGCCTTGATGAACTGTTTGGGGACCAAATTGATGAATTTCGGGAAGAGATTGAACTGGTGCGTGGCGCGAGTCATGCGTTCGATCTGGCGCTTTTTTTACAGGGCAAACTGACTCCTGTTTACTTTGGCTCCGCGATTAATAATTTTGGTCTGAAAGAGCTGCTTGATGCGCTTTCTGAATATGCACCAGCTCCTCAGATACGTGCGACCAGAACGCGGAATGTTGAACCCACAGAAGAAAAATTTAGCGGCTTTGTATTTAAGATTCAGGCGAATATGGATCCGCAACATCGTGACCGTGTCGCCTTTCTGCGTGTCTGTTCTGGCTCCTACGAAAAGGGGAAGAAGATAACCCACGTGCGTCTTGGCAAGCAGGTGCTGATCTCTAATGCGATCACCTTTATGGCGCAGGATCGCTCGCACGTCGAAGAGGCCTACCCGGGTGATATCATCGGCCTGCATAACCACGGCACGATTCAGATTGGTGACACCTTCACCATGGGCGAAGATCTAAAATATACCGGCATACCTCATTTTGCACCAGAACTGTTTCGTCGTGCCCGCCTCAAGGACCCCCTCAAAAGCAAGCAGCTGTTGAAGGGGCTTGAACAGCTCAGTGAGGAGGGGGCTACCCAGCTTTTTAAACCGCTGACCAATAATGACCTGATCCTGGGCGCGGTCGGTGTGCTGCAGTTTGATGTGGTGGCTGAGCGGCTGAAGAACGAATATAAGGTAGACTGCATGTTTGAGGCGGTTTCTGTTGCCACCGCACGCTGGGTGATGTGTGACGATGAAAAGATGCTGGAAGAGTTTAAGCGAAAATCAGAGGCGAACCTCGCCATTGATGGCGGCGGCGACTTGACTTACATCGCCCCAACGCGCGTCAATCTTGAACTTACGATAGAGCGCTGGCCTGAGATCCAGTTCCTTGCTACACGAGAACACTAAGGGTAAATTGGCAGCTAATGATTCATTGATCCATTGCCTGGGGGGGAGTGCAACATGTTTAATCGATTAACAATAGCGGGTCTGGCGCTGTTCTTTTCAACTGCGATGAGTGCACATGCCGAGATGGTAGTTAACCTCGGTATTGCATCTCCGGGTGGTAACGATTTAATCGTGGAGACGGATGAAGAGCTGGAGGCTGGAGCAGGCCTTATCGGCAGTGTCGGGCTGGTTCATCGCAAACAGGGGAGCCCATGGTCATGCCAGGCGATGCTTGGGGTTAAATTCAATGGTGTTGAGTTTACCGGCGGCGAGGCGACAATCCGTGCTTATCCGATGCACTTGATGACTTATTATAAAACTAAAAATATTCGATATGGCGTCGGTTTGACCTATGATTTCGCTATCGAACTCGATATCACCGGCGATAATCCCAGGACGATTGCCTATAAAAATGCACCGGGCATAGCAGTGGAATTTAACCACCTGCTTACCGAGCGCTGGTACTGGGGAATGCGTTACACAGAGATGGATTATAAAGAAAAGGGCTCTGGGGTTAAGGCGAATGCCAACAACCTTGCTGGCTATGTCGGGATGTTTTTCTAGATGCTGATCGCCGGTGTCGATGAGGCGGGCCGTGGTCCGCTGGCCGGTGCAGTGGTGGCGGCGGCAGTCATTCTTGATTCCGCTTACGTTATTGATGGGGTGACCGATTCCAAAAAGCTGACAGCCAGAAAGCGTGACCGTCTTGAACTTGAGATTAAACAACATGCGATCGCCTGGGCGATCGGCCGGGCCGAGGTGGATGAGATCGATAAGATCAATATACTACAGGCCAGCCTGCTGGCGATGAGCCGCGCGGTTGAAGGGCTCTCTACTCAACCCACGCATGTGCAGGTTGATGGCAATCAGTGCCCACAGGTCGACCACCCCGTTGAAGCGATTGTAAAAGGCGATTCGCTGGTGGCGGCCATTGGTGCTGCGTCAATCCTTGCAAAAGTTGCGCGTGATCGTGAGTTGATAGCGCTCGATGAGCAGTACCCTGAATACGGCTTTGCGCAACATAAGGGTTACCCGACCAGGGGGCATATCGCAGCACTTGAGAGGCACGGTGTATCACCAGTGCATCGCCGCTCATTTGGACCTGTTCGCCGTCTCTGTATGCGCGCCTCTTAATCCCGTTTTTATCCAGAAATAAAACCCCTTAAACTATTAAATCAGCCTCGCCGGGGGTGGCTCCCTGCGATAGAATAACAGGCCATGACCCCTTCGTTTGTACACCTTCACCTGCATACCGACTACTCCCTTGTGGATGGCTGTGTTCGTGTAAAACCGCTGGTTAAGCATGTCGCTGAGGCGGGTATGCCGGCGGTTGCTGTCACCGATCAAAGCAACCTGTTTGCGATGGTGAAGTTTTACCGTGCCGCGATTGCAGCGGGTGTTAAGCCGATTATCGGTGTCGACCTCTGGGTGCAGAATCCTGACGATGTTAATCAACCCACACGTCTGATACTGCTCTGCCAGAACCATGAAGGGTACCTCAATCTGACGCGCCTGATTTCGCGCAGCTATATAGAGGGGCAGCACAACGGCACCCCAATGATCCAACAGGCGTGGTTGCAGGGTGAAAATGGAGGCCTGATAGCCCTCTCTGGTGGCCGCAACGGTGATGTTGGCCAGGCCCTGTTAGCGGGTAACGATGAGGCTGCAAAGCGGTTGTTAGAGGCGTGGAAACAGCTATTTCCAGACCGTTTTTACCTCGAGCTGCAACGTACCGGGCGGGAAAATGAAGAGGACTATCTGCATGCAGCCGTTGCACTGGCGGTGGTAGCGGCAGTGCCGGTGGTCGCTACCAATGATGTCTGCTTCTTAAAACCCGAAAACTTTGAGGCGCATGAAGTGCGGGTCTGTATTCATGGTGGCCGCACCCTTGATGATCCCCGTCGCCCCAGGCTGCACAGTGAGCAGCAGTACCTGCGCTCACCGGCAGAGATGTGTGAACTCTTTGCTGATATTCCTGAGGCGCTTGAAAACAGTGTTGAGATCGCACGTCGCTGCAATCTTGAATTAACGCTGGGTGAAAATGTACTGCCTGAGTTTCCGGTGCCGGAGGGGATGACAACCGACTCATTTTTCAGAATGCAGGCCGAAGAGGGGTTAAATAAACGCCTCGACTTTCTGTTTGATACGAGCGCTGAGAATTTCGCCGAGATCCGAAAACCCTATGATGAGCGCCTGGCGCATGAGCTAAAGGTGATCATCGACATGGGGTTTCCCGGTTACTTTCTGATTGTTGCAGATTTTATCAAGTGGGGTAAAGCGAACGGCGTACCGGTCGGGCCGGGGCGTGGTTCCGGTGCCGGCTCCCTGGTGGCCTATGTGCTAGAGATTACCGATCTTGATCCAATCCACTATGAGCTGCTGTTTGAGCGCTTTCTCAATCCAGAGCGTGTTTCGCTGCCCGATTTTGATGTCGATTTCTGTATGGATGGCCGCGACCGGGTGATCGAATATGTGGCGCAACATTACGGGCGGGAGCGTGTTTCTCAGATCATCACCTACGGTACGATGGCGGCGAAGGCGGTGGTGCGCGATGTGGGGCGTGTGATGGGGCATCCGTACGGTTTTGTGGATCAGATCTCCAAGCTGATCCCCTTTGAGATCGGCATGACGCTGGACAAGGCGCTAGAGCAGGAGGAGCTGCTGAAGCAGCGCTACCAGGAGGATGAAGATGTCCGTGACCTGATCGACATGGGACGCACCCTGGAAGGGATGGTGCGAAACGCTGGCAAACATGCCGGTGGTGTGGTGATCGCCCCAACAGCGTTAACTGATTTTACTCCGCTCTACTGCGAACAGGGTTCGGAGAGCACCGTCACACAGTTTGATAAAGATGATGTCGAAGCGGTCGGACTGGTGAAGTTCGATTTTCTCGGGCTGCGCACATTAACGATTATCGACCAGGCATTAAAGACGGTGAATGCCACCCTGCCTGAGGGCGAGAAGATCGATATCGCCGCCATCCCGATCGATGATGAGAAGAGTTATACGTTACTAAAAAAATGTGAAACAACGGCGGTGTTCCAGCTGG
>DRLG01000189.1 GCA_011053135.1 Chromatiales bacterium | reverse complement strand
TGGCAGGACTTTATGTTTGCCAATATGGACTACCCTGTCGAGGATGAAGATTTTAACGCTTCAATTATCTCCGAAGCTCGTCAACTCCTTACGCGCCTGCGCAAACATGTGTCTGTCACCATTTACTGCGGTAACAGTGAGGTTGAACAGCAGGTCGCGATGCTGGGTATGCCGGCAGAGATCGGGAGCAATGATTTTTTCAGATCGCAGTTAGCCGCGCTCTGTCGAGAGCAGCACCCTGCCGTACCCTATCTCACATCAACCCCGAGTGGCGGCGATCTCCCTTTTCATACCGATGAGGGGGTCACGCACTATTATGGGGTTGGTGCTTATCGACTTCCTGTCAGTGATGTGCGGCAACATCAGGTGAAGTTCTCGCCGGAGTCTCTCGGTTTTTCTAATATGCCTGTTACGCAGACACGCAATGGTCTGTTTGATGGCAAGATCCCTGTTATTCACCATCCAAAATGGAAGGAGAGGGTCCCGCGAGATAGCGGTGCCGGCTGGGATTTTGAGGATATTCGAGACCACTACTTAGCGCAGCGGTTCTCGATCGACCCGGTAAGATTGCGCAGTGAGGATAACGCGTTCTATCTGGCGTTGAGTGAAATCATTAGCGGTGAGGTGATGGCGCAGGTCTACGCCGAATGGCGCAGTAAACAGAGCTGTTGTGCGGGCGCGCTCGTCTGGTTTTTAAAAGATCTCTGGCCGGGAGCTGGCTGGGGGGTGATCGATAGTCATGGTCTGCCCAAGGCGGTTTACTACTACTTAAAGCGTAGTTGGCAGCCTGTAAATATTGCTATTACAGATGAGTCGTTGAATGGGCTGCATATCCATATCAATAATGAAACCGAGCGCGAACTGAGTGGTGAGCTGGAGGTTTTGTTGCTGAATGAATTTAGCACCGCCATTGCAAGCAAAAAAGTGGCGGTGGTTATCGCGCCAGATTCAGTAGAGCGGGTGAGGCTCGATCAGCTACTCGCCGTGTTTCTTGATACCACTTACACCTACCGTTTTGGGCCGTCAAAACATGTGGTTGTTGCGGCGTGCTTAACCGACTCTGCGGGCAGTGAGCTCGGTTGCGCCCATTATTTTCCTGATGATTCGTTACCGCGCATCGAAGAGTGCGTGAATCTCAAGGCCGAAATGGCCGCTAGTGGGGATGATGGCTATCTATTAAGAGTGTTATGCGATAAATCTCTCTATGCGGTGAATATCGATATTCCGGGCTTTCTAGCGGACGATAACTATTTTCATTTACTGCCGGGTGTGGAAAAAACGGTCAGAATATTCAGGGATGATCACCATGTGAAAAAAACCAGGGGGTATGTTGGGGCTGTCAATCTACGTGACGATATCAGAATTAAAGTTTCTGCTGATTAACGTCGCCATAACTAACTAATTGATGACTATATTGAAATGACCTGGTATGTCTGACATAGCCCTGAAAGAGCCGTTAGAGATTGAGCTAGCGCTTGAGTCAGTCGTGCGCACGCCACTCTATTTTGGCCCTGACGATAAACGGCTGCTGGGCTGGCTGCATCAGCGTCGTTCACCATCACGGTATGATGTTGGTGTCGTTATCTCTCCCCCTTTAGGAACGGAATATCTGAGTGCATATCGCGCTATGCGCTACACGGCAGACTATTTTGCACTTGCAGGGATACCTGCTTTCCGTTTTGATTACCACGGCACTGGGGACTCTTCGGGTTTAAACGAAGACGGTAACCGCCTGGAGGAGTGGCTGTGGAGTATCGAGCAGGCAAATAGCGAAATCAAACGGCTGACGGGGTGTTCAAGAACGGGGATTCTGGGTTTGCGGATGGGGGCAACACTGGCCTCATTGGCATCGGAAAAGATCGCATTCGATTTTTTAGTGCTCTGGGCTGCGCTTGAAAGCGGTCGAAAATATCTGCGTGAAATAAAAGCGATTCAGATGACCGGCATCACTCAGGATAGCGAAGGGGAGTCGGGCCTGCTTGAGGCGGGTGGAATGGTCTACTGGCCCGAGACAGAAGCGGCGATAGGCAAGATTGACCTGACAAAAATAGTGCCGCAGGCCTTACGTACACTTATTATTCCGCGAGATGACCTTCGCTCGAACAGCAGGGTCTGTGATGCTTGGCGAGCAGCAGGGGTGAATGTAGAGCAGATAGCCTGCAGTGGCTCTGCTGAGATGCTTGTGGATGTGAGGGAGGCTACGGTTCCTCATGAGAGCATTATCAAAGTTACTGAATGGGTCGAGGAAAATATCGATGTTCCGGTTAAAGAGCAATGCGATGTTTTGCAGGCGGACATTGCGACCAGCGCATTCGTTCGTGCAGGCTCCTCGACGGACGGTGGTGTAAAAGAGTCATTGATTAAATTTGGAAAAGATCGTGACTGTTTTGCGATTCTATCTGAACCGGCTATCCCTGCTAGTCATGTCGGCTTACCGGTGGTAGTGATCGTTAACTCAGGTGCTAACCATAGAGTTGGGCCGGGTCGACTATATGTAACGATCGCCAGGGAGCTCGCCCATCTGGGTTTTCGTAGTTTAAGAGTAGATATACCCGGGCTGGGTGATAGTGTGGTTAATGAGCGTAGCCGGGAAAACAGAGACTATATTAGTAACTCAAGCGATGTTATTCATGATGCGATTAAGGCGCTGGGTGAGGGTTATCGAGACTATCGATATGTTATGACAGGGTTGTGCTCAGGCGCATACGCCTCCTTTCATGCAGCGCTTGATCTCAAAGATGTGAATATTGCGGAAGCTGTTTTAATTAATCCACTGACCTTTTACTGGCATGAAGGGATGGCTCTTGAAGGCACATCGATCGAGAATTTTGGTTACTGGAACTGGTACAGAAAAGCCGCCAGAGATATGGAAAGCTGGAAGAAGCT
>DRLG01000188.1 GCA_011053135.1 Chromatiales bacterium | reverse complement strand
GGCAGGTTTAAGCGAAAATGCCTGCTGTTGCGAATAGGTGAGTGCCCAGCCCATCAGGCCAGCAACGGTGATCGCAATCAGAACATATTTGATTCTGCGGTTGCGCTGCCGACGCATGATAAGATTAAGTACAGCGGTTTTTTTATTCATCCAGAGGCTCTATTCAACACAGGTTCCAGGGATCAATATCATACCCTTTGTCACCCTCTCTTCACCAGCCGTTCGCACCCTTTGAGGCTGAGCCAGCGCTTTTGGTGCGCTCCCCATGGGTGATCAATGACTTACATAAGTCAACCCCAAAGAGGCAGTGACACCTGCGTTAGAGTGTCGTTATAATCCTCTTCCCGCGTTGTGCGCTAATCCAGTTATTGAAGACTTATGTGGTTTAAGAATCTGCAACTCTACCGTTTTACCAGACCTTTTGAATATAGTGCTGAAACGCTCGAAGCGGCGTTACAGAGCAGGCCGGGCCGTCTCTGCGGTCCACATGAAGAGATGAGTCATGGATGGAGCTCGCCGATGGGGCGCAAGGGCGAAATGCTGGTCCATGCGGCCAACGGTTTCCTGATGATCTGCGCGACCAAAGAGGAGAAGATCATTCCCGCTTCTGTGGTGCGGGAGCATGTGAATGAGCGTGTCGAAAAAATTGAAGAGACCCAGGCGCGCAAGGTGCGTAAAAAAGAGCGCGACAATCTCCGTGACGATGTGATGAACGAGCTGTTGCCGCGTGCGCTGAGTCGTACCCTGCGCACTTTCGCCTACATCGATCCCAAGGAGGGGCTGTTAGTGGTGGATAGCGCATCGGTAGCGAAAGCCGAAGAGTTCACCGCGCTGCTGCGTAAAACCCTTGGTTCACTGCCTGTTGTCCCACCGACCACCAATGAGACGCCGTACGCCGTTCTGACCGGATGGCTCACTAAAAACAACTACCCGCCTGAGTTCGGGGTGGAAGATGAGTGTGAACTGCGCTCTGCCGATATCGAAGGAAGTGTTGTGCGCTGCAAGCGTCTCGATCTCGCTAGCCCTGAGGTTAAGCTGCACCTCAAAGAGGGTAAGCTAGTCTCCAAACTGGCGCTTAACTGGCGAGACCGTTTGACCTTTGTGCTGGATGAAAACTTTGCGATCAAACGGGTGCGATTTCTTGAGATTGTGCAGGAGCAGGTTGATGATGTGGAAGTCGAGGATGCCGCCGCCCGCTTCGATGTCGATTTCTCAATCATGACACTCGAGCTGTCACTTTTTATCAAACAGCTATTCGAAGCTTTTGGTGGCGAGAATGTTGATGCGCTGGAGGATGCCGCGTAAGCGCATGTTTTCCCGCCTCATCTGCGCGTACTGGAGCCGGGACTGGAGCTGATCGCAATGACATCGTCACGTGCGCTCATCGTGAGTTGGCCAGTGGTGGCACGCTACTGTGTTTGTGGCTTATAGTTCTGGCGAACCCGCATCTCAGAAAAACCGTGCTTAAGAATACGACTGTATCTCTGCTGTGGCTCATCATCGACCGCTTCGCCGCTTTCGGTGACGATATGTTTGCAGCCTGAAGCGCTGGCCTGTTCAATACATGCAGCCATGATTGCCGACTGACCGCCGCTATTGCGATATTCTGGCAGGGTGGCTGTCCAGTCGAGCCAGGCGATCTCATCTTGCACAAACATCGCACCAGTGGCACACATCGTGTCGCCATCGAAGCTGGCATACAGGTGCCAGCGCGGGTCATTAACAAGCGCGGCAATCATCGGCGTAGCCGCACCGCTCATGTTAAATGCGTGGCAGACAATGCGTGCAAATCTCTCTGCGTTTTCGTGATCGACCTTTTCAACGCGCTGCTCACTTTCAGTTTCAGGACTACCAGCCTCGTCGCCAGGCGTTGATGTATCTCGAATAAAACGCATCCACCCCTGGGTTTCAACAAGTCCGGCATTGCGAAGCTGTTGCTGGCTTGCCTGGGGCTGGTCTTCTATATAGAGGTGGAGAAAATAGTTTTTGATGCCAAGCACAGAGTAGGTGGCGGCGATCTTCTGAATGGTGCTGGGTTTGATCTCTTTATTACTACAGAGTCCATGTGCGCGGTTAAGCATAATGCTGGGGTCTGATCTGGCAGTTAGCAGCAGCGCATCATCAATATTAACAATACGAAACCCCAGGGCCTTTTTTGTCTCAGCAGGGCAGTTGCTAAAGAGGCTGGTTAAAACCTCACGTTCTAGCGCTTCTGTTTTTAGTTCCAGTTCCATTGTTTAGTCCCTGTTTCATGCCTGTTTTCCGCAGCAGCGTTTAAATTTCTTTCCGCTATGGCAAGGGCAGGCGCTGTTCTGGCTCGGTTGTGAGATTGTACCATCGACATAGTACCAGCGCCCCTCTTCTTTAATAAAGCGACTTGTTTCGTGAATCACGGCTACTGTATTACCAGCGCTGTAACGCGCGATGAATTCGACGATCCCGCTCGCCTTATCTGCATCCTCTCTGGTGCTGCATATTGCTAATCCCAGCCATTTGCACTGTTCTGTCTGTGATAGATCAAGGCTGGCTGGCCGTGTGGCTGGGTGCCAGGTTTTGAGCAGATAGTGGCCGTTATTAACAGTATAGGCGCTATAGCGGGAGCGCATCAGCTCTTCTACGCTGGATGGCGCTGACTCATTTTCAAAGTACTGGCCGCAGCAGTGAGTGAACAGGCGGCCACTACCGCAGGGACAGTTTGTGAGGGGCGGGGTTTGCATGGGGGAAATGTAGCGCGTTAAGGCAGTTGGCGTAAAGGTGGTACTGTTAGCAGCTGCCGCCGGCTACCCCTCCGTGCTAAAATCCGCGCATGATAAATTTTACCGATGTCGCGCTGCGTCGCGGCGGCAGGCTGCTATTCGAAAAGGTCTCATTCACCATTCATCAGGGGCAGCGCGTCGGTGTGACCGGGGTAAATGGGTGCGGCAAATCGAGTCTGTTTGCGATGATCCGAGGCCAGCTGCACAGCGATGCAGGTGAGTTAACCCTGCCGCCCAATCAGGTGATTGCACATGTGGCGCAGGAGACCCCCGCGCTGAACCGCTCAGCGATCGACTATGCGATTGATGGTGATGTTGAACTGCGTACCATTGAGGCCGAACTGCTTGAGGCGGAGCAGCGGGATGATGGCAATCGCCAGGCGCAGTTGCATGCCAGACTGGAGTCAGTCGATGGCTACACCAGTCGTAGCCGTGCGGCACGGCTGCTACACGGGCTCGGTTTTACCACAGCGCAGGAAGATGCGCCGGTAGAGCGCTTCTCGGGCGGCTGGCGCATGCGCCTCAATCTGGCGCAGGCGTTGATGTGCCGCTCCGATATTCTGCTGCTTGATGAGCCGACCAACCACCTCGATCTTGATGCAGTGATGTGGCTGCAGACGTGGCTGAGTCAGTATCAGGGAACCTTATTACTGATCTCGCATGATCGCGATTTTCTCGATGATGTCACCACCCATATCGCTCATGTTGAGCAGGGCGGTATTGAGCTCTACAGCGGTAATTACAGTGCATTTGAAAAGCGCCGCGCGGAGCGGCTGGCGCAGCAGCAGTCAGCTTATCTTAAACAGCAGGAGGAGATCGCCCATATTCACAGTTTTGTGACGCGCTTTAAGGCGAAGGCGAGCAAGGCGAAGCAGGCGCAGAGTCGTTTGAAGACGCTGGAGCGGATGGAGATGATTAGCGCTGCACATATCGATTCACCTTTTCATTTCTCATTCCTCAAGCCTGAAAAGCTGCCCCATATGTTGTTACAGATGCGTGATGTCACAATCGGTTACGGCGATAAGACGATCCTCTCTGATGTGAAGCTTGAGCTGGCCAGTGGCGACCGCGTGGGGCTGCTCGGCGCCAATGGCGCAGGTAAATCGACGCTGATTAAAGTGCTGGCCAGGGCGCTGGAGCCGACCTGTGGCGATTTCACCTGGGCACAGGATCTGCGTATCGGCTATTTTGCGCAGCACCAGCTGGAGCAGCTGCAGCTGGATGAGAGCCCGCTGGAACATCTATTGCGACTCGATCCTCGCGCTCGTGAACAGGCGCTGCGTGATTTTCTCGGTGGCTTTGCTTTTCATGGCGATAAGGTAACCGACCCGGTTAAACCTTTTTCGGGTGGAGAGAAGGCGCGGCTGGTGCTGGCGATGTTAGTTTACCAGCGGCCTAATCTGCTGCTACTGGATGAGCCGACGAATCATCTGGATCTGGAGATGCGCCACGCCTTGAGTGTTGCACTGCAGGGGTTCGAAGGGGCGCTGGTGGTGATCTCGCACGACCGCCATATGCTGCGTAGCGTGACCGACCGCTGGTTGTGGGTTGATGGTGGTCGGGTCACCCCGTTTGATGGTGATCTTGAAAGTTATCGTCAGCAGATGATTGCACGGCGTGACGCGGATGAGGCCGCTACAGTGAGTTCAGTGGATATGGCCTGCGAAAAGAGCGCAGTGACACGCAAGGCGCGCCGTCAGCAGGAGGCAGAACAGCGCCGCGCTTTAAAACCGCTGCAAAATCGCCTGAAGAAACTGGAGCAGCAGCTAGAACGGCTCAACGGTAAAAAAGAGGAGATAGAGGCGGTGCTGGCAGAGAGTGCGATCTACAGTGATGCTGAAAAAGGGCGTCTGAAAGAGCTGTTGGCGGTGCAGGCGTCATTGAACAGCGAGCTGGATGAGGTGGAAGAGGAGTGGCTTGCCGTTTCTGAATCGCTCGAAGCGCAGGGCCTCTGAACGAATGGGTGAAGGTGGAAACACCCATCAAGCCGCGCTTTTTTGCTAGAATGTGGCAATTTCAAATGACTAGCACTATTTCGAGGCGCGCTTAAATCATGTCTGAGCAGATTAATCTTGAGGCGATCAAAGCACTCAAAGAGAAGTACGAGAGCATTATGGTCACCATCGGTATTTCGCTGGGAATGGCGTTAATGCTCTCCTTTTTTATGTATGCGCAGTTTATCGATCGCATGCCACCGATTTTCATCCAGGTGTGGCTGCTGGTTGTTGGCCTGATGATCGCGGCGCTCTGTTATATCAAACGTCTTTCATTTAAGTGGCTAACGCTACGCCACGGCCAGCGTGCCGCTTTTAAACCGTTGCTTGCCAGGCTGACGGTTGCAGATCTGGAAAAGGAAGCTAAAAACCTGCTGGATGAAAAGTTTTCATCTTAGCTTAAAAGTGGGGCCTCTACGCGGAAACTATTTCTCGAGTAGCGCTTTCAGAACGGCAATGCCCAGCGCGGTAGTTGTCTCATCCCGTCGTTAAGTATCGCTTCATGTAGCTGGTAATCCGGCATGTAGTCTGCGACCATGCGCCAGTAACGGGGGGAGTGGTTCATCTCTTTTGTGTGGCATAGCTCATGAATAAAGAGATAACGAACGGTAGCGGCCGGCATAAAAAGTAGCGCACGATTGATGCTGATCGTGCCGCTCGATGAGCAGCTTCCCCAGCGGGTTTTCTGGGCACGAATCAGAGCACGTGTGAAGGGGAGTCGGAGTTCATCACTAACGTTGTGCAGCCATGGGGTCAGCACGTCAGTCGCACGCCGTGTTAACCAGCGCAACAGCGCCTCTCTTGCCCCTTCATCATCCTGACTATAGACATTTAAAACGCCTTCGACTGCTGCCACGCGGCTGCGCTTTCCTTCGAGATATTCCAGTTGCCACTGTTCGCCTGTGGCGGCAAGGTGGAGCGTGCCGGGGAGCTGCTCTTCGGGGGGATAAAGCGCCGCCATCTGCCGCTGTCTCTCTCTGATCCAGTGCTGATGTTCGGCAACAAACGGTGGCACATGGCGGGGGCTAATGCGCCTGGGGAGTACCACTTCAACCTCACCAAGAGGGGAGACTTTTAGCTGCATCCGCCTGGCACGCTGGCTGATACGGATCTGGTAGGGCGGCAG
>DRLG01000187.1 GCA_011053135.1 Chromatiales bacterium | reverse complement strand
GCTTGTATCTCTACATAGAGGCCGTTATTCGACTTTTCAAGCCATCTCTATCAATATTATTCTGCGGGTGATGGTGACTTCGAAACCACTACCATAGCCGGCCTAATCAAGCGCTCATTCAACATATAACCCTTCTGAAAAACGGTAATTACCGTATTCGGAGCGAGCTCAGTAGACTCCTGCATCGACATTGCCTGGTGAAAGTCGGGATCAAATTTCTCCCCCTGAGGGTCGATCTCTTTAATGCCAAATTTCTCCAGTACACCGCTGAACATCTGCAGTGTCAGCACCATTCCTTCACGTACCTTATCTAGTGATTCCCCCTCATCCACTGCTGCCAGTCCCATCTCCATGCTGTCTTTGATCGGGATCAGCTCCAGCACCAGCTTCTCAATACCAAACTTATGGGCATTCGCCAGATCTCGTTCAGCACGTCGCTGTGCATTGGAAAGGTCTGCGCGCGCCATCAACAGCTGGTTCCAGTATTCGTCCGCCTTTGCCTGTGCATCCTGCAGTGTCAGCAATAGCTCTTCATGCGGTATCTCTTCTGCATTAGAAGATGGTGCACCATTCTCCTCAACTTGAGATTCCGCAGTGTTATTTTCTGCGCCTGCTTCCTTTTCGTTACTCATCATCGACCTCTCTCCAGCAATATCGTAAAAATAATTCAGTTATATAGGGACTATTTTGACTGAGCCAAGGCGGCACTCACCATTTTTGCCGTAATATCGACAATGGGGATCACTCGTTCATAGGCCATTCTTGTTGGGCCGATCACACCCAAAATACCCAACACCTCTCCATCGACCTGATAGCTCGAGGTCACCATGCTACATTCATCCAGCACGCCATATCCTGACTCTTCACCGATGAAGATCTGAACACCATCACCATCAAGACAGCGATCCAGCAGCTGCAATATCTGCTGCTTTTCGTTGAAGGCCTCAAAAAGGCCGCGTAATTTCTCTATATTTGAGAGCTCATCAAAGCCCATCAAACGGGTCTGCCCACTCAACACAAAATCATCGCTATCCGCTTCCGGCCCCGGTTTTACAAACAGCTGTTCCGCCATGCTGATCGCCTGGTGCATCATCTGCTCCATGCCATCTTTCGTCTCACGCAGCTCCCTGAGAATGCGGTGGCGTACATCAAATAGCTCATGACCCGCCAGCTCATTATTCAGAAAATTGGCCGCCTGTTGTAGCTCAGCCGGCGTATACTGACGGTCAACCTTGATCACCGTGTTCTGCACATCCTGTTCGTTAATGACCAGAATCGCCAGAATGCGGTGACCAGAAAGCGGCATAAACTCAATATGTCGCAACGACGAACGCTTGGCGGTGCGCGGAATCATCACCATCCCCGCCATCTCCGTCATTCCGGCGAGATAATCCGACACCGATGTCGCCAGCTCCTGTTTCGAACCATCCACCCCCAGCTGATCACTCAAGGTGATGATCTCCCGTTCACTGAGCGGCTTAACCGTCAGCAGCGAATCAACAAACATGCGATAGCCTTTATTCGTCGGCACGCGTCCCGCCGAGGTGTGCGGTGAACTCACCATGCCGAGCTCTTCCAGATCCGCCATCGCATTCCGCACCGTCGCCGCACTCACATCCAGCCCCGAATCGCGCGCCAACGCACGCGAACCAACCGGTTGCCCGCTGCGAATATAGCTCTCTACCAGCACCTTGAGCAGGTGCTGGGCGCGATCTCCAATTTCTTCTGCCACTGCGCCTCTCGAACGTTAAAAGAACTGTGTTAATTTAATGGTGACGGGGATGACAGGATGCAAGCAGATCCTCTGTCAATTTAGCACTCGCAATCTTAGAGTGCTAAACTGAAATTTGCAAGTCATTGATAAAATGAAGTTATTGGCGATTTGCACTCGCCGTGTTACTTTCGCAACAGAGTAAAGTGGAAACGCCTGAGAAGCAGAAAAAACAATGACACAACAGACATTTAAAACAGTCGGCCTGATCGGCAAACAGAATGACCCACGGGTTGGCGAGGCGCTTGAAACCCTGAGCTGCTATTTACTGGAGAAAGGGTTCACTGTCTACCTCGATGAGGTCAATACCGATGCTGTTTCAAATAGCTCGCTGGATATCTGTAGTCGCAATGCGATTGGGGAGCGTTGCGACCTGGCGATCGTCATCGGTGGTGATGGCACCCTGCTCAACGCCGCGCGCGCGCTGGCTGACCACAACGTGCCGTTAGCGGGGGTCAACCTGGGACGCCTCGGCTTTCTGACCGACATCTCACACGACAACATGCTCGAATATCTTGGCGATATTCTGGCTGGCCACTACATCACCGAAGAGCGCTTTCTGCTGAACAGCAGCATTATTCGGCAAGGTGAGACGCTGAATGAAGCGAGCGCCTTCAACGATGTGGTGATCCACAAATGGAACATCGCCCGCATGATTGAGCTGGAGACCTACATCAACGGTAAGCTGGTCAATCAACAGCGTTCAGACGGCCTGATCATCGCGACCCCAACCGGCTCTACCGCCTACGCCCTCTCCGCCGGGGGGCCGATTATCGATCCAGCACTCAACGCGCTGCTGCTGGTGCCGGTCTGTCCCCACACCATGAGTAATCGCCCCATTGTGGTGAGTGGTGACAATGAGGTGGAAGTGGTGATCTGCGAGCGCAACCACGACAACGCGCAGGTCACCTGCGATGGTCAGATCAGCTTCGGGCTCTCTTCCGGTGACCGCATCCGGATCAGGAAGAAGGAGCAGCCGATCCATCTGATCCACCCGTCACAACATGACCACTACGAAATTCTCAGGGCCAAGCTACACTGGGCTGAAACGACCTGAACCACTAGCGCACTATGTTAAGTCATCTCCATATCCGCAATTTTGCCATTGTCGATCAACTCAACCTCGATTTTAATTCCGGCCTTTCTGTGCTCACTGGTGAAACCGGCACCGGCAAGTCGATCCTGATCGATGCGCTGGG
>DRLG01000186.1 GCA_011053135.1 Chromatiales bacterium | reverse complement strand
CGTGTTGTGCGTGAGTAACTGTCGCCATACCCCAGCGCCCCTTTCATCAAAAGGGTCAGTTTTTGAGTGACTGGCTGAAATTTCATGGCACGAAAATCGACTTTATAATACTCCAGCCCGCTCCCTGGCAGCGCCAGCGTGCCATTCATGCTCACTAAAAGGCCATTATTTGCAAAGATCGTTCGATCGCGGGTGTCATGAGTCCACCCCAACGTTAACTTGTAGATGTTGAACTGGTCCGTATTGGCATCAAGAAAATCACGGATAGATTGTGGCGTCAGTGTTGATGTGAAAATCTGCGTATTTTCATAGGCCAATCCTAATGAGGCGCGGTTATATTCACTTAATGGGAAACCATAATTGACCCCGAGACTGTATTGATCGGAGGTGTACGCGGCAATATTGGCCCGTGCAGCATCCGTTTTCCGGTAGGAGAGATTAAAACCGCGGCTAACGCCGTTGACAGTGTAATAGGGGTTACTGTAGGAGAAGCTATAGACCGAATTCACATCACTGTTATTGATGTTGGTCGTGATACGTTTACCGCTGCCCAGAAAATTGTCCTGACTCACACTGGCATTAATCAGCAATCCCTGTGTCTGGGAGAAACCGACACCTGCCGTCAAAGAGCCGGAGGCGCGCTCATCTAACGAGAGTGAGATATCAACCTGATCGGCGACACCGGCAACAGAGGGGGTTTCAATATTGATATTCTCAAAAAAACCAAGTCGCTGTATGCGTACCCGGGTACGATCAATCTGCCCAGTCGAGATCCAGCCACCTTCCATCTGGCGAAACTCACGTCGCACCACCTCATCTTTAGTGCTCTTGTTGCCACTAATATTGATGCGACGAACATAGACACGACGCCCTGGGTCAATAAAGAAGGTCAGCGAAACCAGGCGATTCTCTTTATCCACCTCAGGGATCGCATTGATATTCGAAAAGGCAAAACCTTCCTCACCCAGACGCTCATTTAGCGCCTCTGTACTGGCGGTCACCTTACTACGTGAAAAGACCTCGCCCTCAGTCAGCGTTACCAGTGCCCTTAGCTCCTCCTCGGGCAAGATGAGATCACCCGCCAGTTTTATCGCTTTAATCGAGTACTGCTGCTCTTCCGAGACATTAATGGCGATAAAGATATCCTGCTTATCAGGGGTGATCGTCACCTGAGTCGAGTCGATGTTAAAATTGATATAGCCGCGATCAAGATAGTATGAACGCAGTGACTCAAGGTCAGCTCCCAGCTTAAAACGGGAGTATTGCTCGCCACCGAAGAAGATTCCCGGCGAATCGAGCTGAAACTTGCTACGCAGCGTCTCATCGGTGTAGGCGTGGTTACCCACCAGATTGATCTGTTTGATGGTGGCGACATCACCTTCATTAATGTCGATGTCGATCTCAACCCGGCCATCATCAAGTGAGACCACCTCTGATTCGATCTTTACGCCGTACTTGCCCTGGTTGAAATATTGACGTTCAAGCTCACGAACCACTTTATCCAGTGCGGAGCGATCGAAGACTCGCCCACTGGCAAGTCCAATACGTTCCAGCGCATCGTTGAGCGCTTCTGTCTCAATATCTTCATTGCCATCGATTTCGATACTCGCAATCGCGGGTCGTTCACGCACCTCAATCACCACGATATCACCACGCGCAGCAACCGTCACATCATCAAAAAAACCGGTTTTGAAAAGTGCTTTAATAATGTTATCGCTGCGCTCATCATCCAGCTGTTCGCCAACATTGAGCGGTAGATAATTTAACACTGTGCCGAGTGAAATACGCTCCAGCCCGCGCACTTCCACATCCTGCACGGTAAACGGTGAAAAGGCCGATGCAACGTTACAGCTAAGGCTGCCCACCAATAAAAGTGCGCCTGCGCGCAACATCAGTTTCATCTGTGCCATCTGAGAAAATTCCACTCGCTAACCTACTAGCCGCTCAATGTCGTTATAGAATGCAACAATCATCACCAGCACCAGCAACACAATCCCGACCTGCTGCCCCACCATCTGAACCTCTTCAGAGACCTCACTCCCTTTGATCCACTCAATCAGATAATAGAAAAGATGGCCACCATCAAGCATGGGGATCGGCAGTAGATTCAACACACCTAGACTTATGCTAATCAATGCCAGAAAGCCGGCAAAGGCGACAAAACCGATCCCTGCTGACGAACCTGCATACTGTGCGATACTGATCGGGCCACTGAGGTTCTCAACCGAGACGTTTCCAATCACCATATTGCCGAGCATTCTTAACGTCAGCAGCGACATCTCCCAGGTCTTGACCAGCGCCGCCGGCAGCGCCGCAAAAAAGGAGTAGCGCTCAACGGCATTAAACTGCTCAAACAGCGCCTCTGGATACGCTACTGTCGCGCCAATTCGGCCAATCACCCCCGCTTTGGTTTCCAGTCGCGCCGGGCGCAGCTCAACCGTGATCACCCGCCCTGCACGCTCCAGCTCCACCTGCAGATTGACCTCCGGGTTTTCTCTGACCGTATGCACCCACGTCTCCCAGTCTTCAACCGGCTGACCATCGACGCTCAGCAGTAAATCACCGGCGAGAATGCCTGCTTGCTCCGCCGCACCACCGGGGGTCACCTGGCCTATCAGTGCTGGAATTTTTGGGCGCATGATATTAATGCCGATGCTTTCAAGCAGGTTTTTACGCTCCAGCTCCAGCCCCGGCGTTGAAAAATCCAGCAGTCGTGTTTTACTAATCACGCCATCTTCCAGCACGCGGACCTTGACCACCTCAGCGTCGAGGCTGTGGTCCAGCAGCGCCATACCTGCCGTCCCCCAGGTTACCGTTCTGGTATCGCCAACCTGCGTAATGACATCACCGTACTGAAAGCCGCCGGCAGCCGCGATACTCCCTTCATTGACTTCACCTACGATAGGTTTTACGCCGCTAACCCCGATCACCAGGATCAACCAGTAGATGGCGATCGCAAGAATAAAATTAAAGATCGGCCCAGCAGCCACAATCGCGGTCCGTTTCCCGAGTGATTTGCGATTAAAGGTGCGATCAAGTTCTGCTGGATCGACATCGCCTTCCCGCTCATCAAGCATCTGCACGTAGCCGCCCAGAGGCAGCATCGCAACCACATACTCGGTTTCATCGTTGGCACGCCGCCAGCTAAAGAGCGGTTTACCAAAGCCGACTGAAAAACGGATCACCTTCACGCCCATCTTGCGTGCTACCCAGAAGTGGCCAAATTCATGCACGGTGATCAGTAGACCCAGCGCAATGATAAAAAAGAAGATCGATGACAGCACAGAACTCATCATTTTATTTTCAATCCACTAACATGGCGTTGTGCGACCTCTCGGGCATCAGCATCGGCCTGCAAAATAGTCGCCAGCGTGGTCGCCACTTGCGCGCTAACATCGGCCAGCGTCGCCTCAATCACGCGGCTAATATCGGTAAACCTGAGGCGCTCTTCCAGAAATGCCTCCACCGCAACCTCATTGGCAGCATTGAGAACTGCTGCGGCAGTACCACCCTGCTCGGCCACCTCACGCGCCAGTCGCAGGCAGGGGAAGCGGGCGTCGTCCGGGCGTTCAAAATCGAGGCGCGCAATATCAAACAGATTCAGACGCTCAACGCCCGACGACATCCGTTGCGGCCACGCCATCGCATGTGCAATTGGAATCCGCATATCAGGGCTGCCCATCTGCGCCAGTACCGAGCCGTCGATATACTCCACCATCGAGTGGATGATGCTTTGCGGATGAACCACAATCTGAATCTTCTCTGCTGGTGCAGCGAAAATCCAGCACGCCTCAATCAGCTCCAGCCCTTTATTCATCATCGTTGCCGAATCAACCGAGATCTTGCGCCCCATGACCCAGTTGGGATGGGCGCACGCCTGCGCGGGGGTAACATCGACAAGCGCCTCCGGGGCGACCGTTCGAAAGGGGCCGCCGGAACCCGTTAATAATATCTGTTCGATACCATCGCTCTCAAGAGCACTAAAACGTGGCGGCATACATTGAAAGATCGCGTTATGTTCGCTATCGATCGGCAACAGCGCTGCGCCATGTTCGCGCACGGCATCCATAAAGAGTTGCCCCGACATCACCAGCGCCTCTTTATTGGCGAGCAACACTCGCTTGCCGGCACGTGCTGCCGCCAGCGTTGGCAGCAGACCAGCCGCGCCGACAATCGCCGCCATCACCTGCTCACACTGCGCTAATGTGGCAACCTTCTCCAGCCCTTCGACCCCAGCCAGTACCTGTGTCGTTAGCCCTGCAAGCTGAATCTTTTGCTGCAGCTGCTCCGCCGCATCTACATCACACATCACCGCATAATCGGGATGGTGGGCTACGCACTGTTCAAATAGACGCTCGACATTGCGATTGGCGGTCAGCGCAACAGCGCGGTACTGCGCAGGGTGCTGTGCGATCACATCCAGTGTATTAACGCCGATTGAACCGGTCGAGCCGAGTACCGTGACACCTATCATGCGCGGATACCGAGGAGTGAAATGCCGAGAGCAAAGAGCGGTGCAGCAGCGGTGAGGCTATCGATACGGTCGAGCACGCCACCGTGGCCAGGCAGCAGCGTGCCGCTATCTTTGACCCCAACACGCCGTTTCATCAAACTCTCTATCAGGTCGCCTACAATGGAAAATGCGACCGTGACCAGTGCCAGCATCACTAAACCAAACAGCGCCACGCCGCTCACATCAAGCAGTATGCCTCCTCCGACAAGCGCCACCACCACGGTCATCGCCATCGCGCCGGCAACCCCCTCCCAGCTTTTACCCGGGCTGACCTGTGGGGCAAGTTTGTGTTTACCAAAAGCGCGCCCGGCAAAGTAGGCGCCGGTATCTGCACCCCAGATCAAAAACATCAGCAGCAGCAGCCAGTAGGGTGAAATTGAGTGCAGCACCACCATCGCAATCCAGGTCGGCACCAGCAGCACCACGCCGATCGCAGGTAGTGCAGCGAGTGGAAACTGTGTCGTGCCCCCTGCTCTCTCTCCGCTCAACACATGTGCGCTAAAACGCTGTAACAGCCTCAGCGCGTAACCCCACCAGAGTACAGATGCGGTGAGTAGCAGATAAAAGAGCGTAGCGTGCTGACTCAGCCAGGCGCTCACCACCATTAATACCCAGATCAGAGCAACAAATTTATATTTACCAAGCGGTGTAGGCTCCCCCATCAAGCGCACCCATTCAACGGCACCAACGGTCACCATTACGGCAAAGAGTAACGAGACATAGGTGGTGGGTAACGCGATCACACCCCAGACAAACAGCGATGCCAGAATCGATGCGGTGATGACTCGCTGCTTAAGCATCCTGTTCCTGCTCCACCTGTTCGCCAGTGCGTCCAAAACGGCGTTGACGCTTGCGAAAGGAGTTCAGTGCCGCGTCGAATGCATCTCCATCAAAGTCAGGCCACAACGTTTCAGTAAAATACATTTCGCAGTAGGCGAGCTGCCACAGCAGAAAGTTGCTCACACGCTCCTCGCCACCGGTGCGAATAAAGAGGTCCGGCTCCGGCATGCCGTAAAGAGAGAGGTGCCGGTTAAGGGCCTCTTCATCGATCTGCGATGGGTCAAGCTTTCCTGCAGCCACCTCTTCTGCCAGCGTGCGGCTTGCCTGAACAATGTCCCAACGCCCGCCGTAGTTGGCTGCAATGACTAATTTTAGACCACTATTGCCGCTGGTGGTCGCCTCCGCATTTGCAATTTCCTGCTGTAGTGTTTCAGGAAATGCGCTGCGATCACCCACGATTTTCAGCACAACATTATTTTCGTTCAGACGCTTCACCTCACGCTTCAGTGCTGTCACAAACAGCTCCAGCAACAGGTTCACCTCTTTCTCAGGGCGACGCCAGTTTTCGCTACTGAAGGCAAACAGGGTGAGGACTTCGATCTGCTTTTCGGCACAGTGACGCACCATTGTTCGTACTGTCTCGACGCCAGCTTTATGGCCAACAATACGCGGCATAAAACGTTTTTTTGCCCAACGGCCATTGCCATCCATAATGATGGCGACATGCCGTGGCAGCGCGCCGTGGTAGTCAGTTATCGGAACATCTTCGGTTTTTCTAGCGGGCATTATCAGAGTGCATTAGTAGTGAGAAGCTGGTTCCAGTTATGATGAAAACCGCGTGACGTCAGACCTAGTCCGAATCAATCGAACCAGGGGCTGTTCTCAATGAACGAGAGCACACCCTAGATCTCCATCAGCTCTTTTTCTTTCACTGTCAGCAATGCCTCCACCTCAGCGACAAAACGATCCGTCAGTTTCTGCATCCCTTCCTCGGCACCCCGCTCCTCATCCTCAGTGATCTCTTTCTCTTTTAGCAGCTCTTTAAAGTCGCTGTTGGCATCGCGTCGAATGTTTCGGATCGCAATACGCCCGTTCTCTGCCTCAGCGCGAGCAACTTTGATCATATCCTTACGGCGCTCTTCGGTAAGCGGTGGAATGCTGATTCGGATGGTGGTTCCAGCGGTAGAGGGGTTCAATCCAAGATCCGAGCGCATGATCGCCTTTTCAATCACCGGCACCAGCTCCTTTTCCCAGGGGCTGATAGTCAATGTGCGCGCCTCAGAGACCGACACGTTTGCACACTGGCTCAACGGCACATCATTACCGTAATAGGGAACTTTAATATGATCCAGCAGGCTTGCATTGGCTCGCCCGGTGCGCATTTTGGCAAATGCAAGTTTTAGTGATTCGATGCTCTTCCCCATCCGAATTTCAGCATCTTTGGTAATCTCATTGATCATGCGCCATCTCCGTTATACACCAGCGTCCCTTCTGTTTCACTCATCACAACATCTCTCAATGCGCCCTGTTTCGTGATATCAAATACCCTTAATGGCATGTTGTTATCACGACACAGTACGATCGCCGTGGCATCCATCACCATCAATTTCCGGTGTAACACTTCATCGTAGGTGAGCTTGCTGTAGCGCACTGCATCCGGGTTTTTCATCGGGTCATCTGAATAGATCCCATCGACCTTGGTCGCCTTCAGTACCGCATCCGCGTTCACTTCGATACCACGCAGACTGGCAGCAGAGTCGGTGGTAAAAAATGGGTTACCGGTACCAGCAGCAAAGATCACCACACGCCCCTTTTCAAGATGGCGAATCGCCTTACGACGAATGTAGTCTTCACAAATTTGATTAATTTTAACAGCGGACATCACGCGCGCATAGGCGCCGTGATGTTCCAGTGCATCCTGCATCGCCAGTGCATTAATCACCGTCGATAACATCCCCATATGGTCGGCCGTTACCCGATCCATTCCACATGCGGCAAGGGTTGCGCCGCGAGAGATGTTGCCACCGCCCACGACCATTGCAACCTGCACCCCTAGCTTCACCAACTCACTGACATCGGTGGCAATACGATTCACCACTTCAGGTTCAATTCCATGATCCCCACTCCCCATCAACGCCTCGCCACTCATTTTGAGCAGAATGCGTTTGTAGATGGGCTTGCCGCTGTCAGTCGTTGATGCCACTAATTTTAGCTCCCTTTAACCTGCGCCATCACTTCCGCCGCAAAGTCTTCTTCTACTTTTTCAATCCCTTCACCCACTTCAAGGCGGTCAAAACGGATAACCTTTGCACCATTTTTCTCGAGTAGTTTACCTACAGTGGTGTCTGGATCTTTAACGAAGGGCTGCCCCTCAAGGGTGATTTCAGCCAGGTATTTGCGGATACGACCTTCCACCATCTTCTCAATGATTTCAGCAGGCTTACCACTCTCTGCTGCCTGCGCGCTAAAGATATCTCGCTCTTTTTGCAGCACATCAGCAGAGAGATCCGCCTCTGAAATCGCGAGTGGTTTACTGGCTGCAATGTGCATCGCAATATCTCTGGCCAGAGCGGCATCCCCACCTTCCAGCTCAACAATCACACCAATACGGACACCGTGCAGATAGCCACCAACAATGCCAGCGCTGTTGCTATAGTTTGCAAAACGGCGAACATTGATGTTTTCACCGATTTTGGCGATCAGTGCCAGGCGGGCCTCATTCACAGATGCATCGGCACCCTTCATCGGCCCACTCAGGAGCGCTTCGCTATCAGCCGGCTGAGATGCCACGACGGTATCCGCCACCTGATTAGCAAATTCGATGAACCCATCACCCTTGGCAACAAAATCAGTTTCACTGTTGATTTCAACAATCGCACCATTCTTTCCGTCATCGCTTGCACGAAAAACAATAATGCCTTCAGCCGCCACTCGACTCGCCTTTTTATCAGCCTTTGCCATACCTGATTTACGCATCATTTCGATCGCAGCATCGATATCGCCGCCGGTCTCAACCAGCATTTTCTTGCACTCCATCATCCCAGAACCGGTACGCTCGCGGAGCTCTTTAACCTGCGCAGCTGTTATTCCCATCGCTTAAACCTCTATATTTCTAAAATATTCTAAAATTTGTTCAGATTTGAACACAGCAGCGGGAAGCCTGGTTCCCGCTGCTGGCTAACAGTGCAACGGTCTTACGCGCTTGCCTCAGCAGGTGCATCACCTGCATCTGCGACTGTCTTTTTAGCTGCTTTGGTTGTCACCGTAGCGCTCTTGACGGCACGTTTAGGTGCCTTTTTAGCAGGTTCATCACTCTCAATCTCTACCAGATCATCATCCGCACCAGCGCCAATCTGACCACTTGAGGCACGTCCTTCCAGCGCAGCATCAGCAGCGGCCTTAAGGTAGAGGCTAATAGAACGAATCGCATCGTCATTACCCGGAATGATGTAATCCAGGCCTCCCGGGTTATTATTGGTATCGACAACACCAACCACCGGAATGCCCAGTTTCTTCGCTTCACTCACTGCGATCTTTTCATAACCCACATCAATAATAAAAATTGCGTCTGGTAATCCACCCATATCTTTAATGCCACCAAGATCGCGCTCCAGTTTTTCCATTTCACGCTTAAGGCCCAGCGCTTCTTTTTTGTTGATACGATCCTGCCTGCCCTCTGCAAACATCGCCTCCAGATCTTTCAAACGCTTGATCGACTGCTTAACTGTCTTGAAATTGGTGAGCATACCGCCCATCCAGCGCTGGTTAACATAAGGCATGCCACAACGTAGCGCCTGCTCTTTAACCACTTCACGTGCTGCACGCTTGGTACCGACAAAAAGAACCTTGCCGCGATTAGCCGCTGTCTTACCAATAAAGTTCATCGCATCATTGAACAGTGGCAGGGTCTTTTCAAGATTGATAATGTGGATTTTACTACGATCACCAAAGATGAACGGCGCCATCTTTGGGTTCCAGTAACGGGTCTGGTGACCAAAATGGACACCCGCTTCCAGCATATTGCGCATGGAAATATTTGACATTCTAACTTCTCCTAATTGACTGGGTTAGGCCTCCACATCCCCCATGCATCAACCCGACTAAACAGGCACCCAGACACATGTGACGGAATATGTGAGTATTTTAGTAAATGTACAGACCAGATCGCGCTCAGCCCCACATTATCCCGCAAACAAAACAAGGGATTATTATGGGGTACCAGCCACGAAGTTTTCAGCCTGCGCGCGCTTTATACCACAAAAGACAAAACGCGACAATAAACAAGGACATCCG
>DRLG01000185.1 GCA_011053135.1 Chromatiales bacterium | reverse complement strand
GGAGATCGCGAATGTAACGGAGTTTGTTTTCCAGACTTTTATTCAGCGCGAGCACGGTGACGGCAAAGGGGAGCAGTCAGAGTCAGCTGCTGCGACAGCGACGGAGTCTTCTGCCGTGCCGGGAAAGCCGTCGGCGACAATGAGCACACCGCCGCCAGCAGTGGAGAGGTCGGCGGCTACCAGCACAGCCGCGCAGCCGGTGAGCCCGACGGCGGACGAGTAGCGGCAACGTTTGGGCGTAACGTCTATAACAACTACTGTTACTTCTGTCACGGTTACAGTGGCGACGCAAAAACCCTGGCGGCCACCTATCTGAATCCGCCGCCGCGGAATTTCACAGCGATGCAGCTGTCGGATCTTTCACGTGAGGCGATGATCAAAGTGGTCACTGAGGGCCGTGAAGGGAGTGCGATGATGTCTTTTGCTGCGGTGCTGAATCGTGCTGAGATTGAGGCAGTGGTCGATTATGTGCGCGATGTCTTTATTGCGGGTGACGGCATCAACACCCGTTATCACATCCCTGCGAACGGCTGGGAAGATCATCAGCGCTATGCACCGGCCTTTCCGTTTGCGACAGGCGAGATCGCGCTTGATACTCCGCTAGAGCAGTTAACCCCGTTACAGCAAGAAGGTCGGCAGCTCTTTATTAGCGCCTGTGTCACCTGTCATGACCGCTCAAAAGTCGAAGAAGAAGGTGAATGGTGGAGTCCGCGAGCTGTCTCATTTCCGCGCGGTGGCTACTCAAATAAGGCGTCATCGACTGTGGCTTTGACATTTGAGCGCGATCTTGATGCGCTCTCATCGGCGACACCCTTTGCCAGACATGAGATAGCACCAGAGGTGGCGGGGCTGACGCCACAGCAGCGGCTTGGCGAGCAGATCTTTCAGGCCAACTGCGCCTTTTGTCACGGCGCGACGGCGACAGGGCGAAACTGGGTGGGTAGCTTTTTACAGCCGCCCCCGCGAGATCTGACCGACGCAGAGGCGATGGCCGGGATGACGCATCAACGTCTTACCCAGGTGATCACAGAGGGGCTTGTTGATACCACAATGCCCGCCTGGCGTGGGGTGTTGAGTCGTGAAGAGATCGATGCGGTAGCGGCTTATGTGATGCGGGTTTTTGTGCCGCGTAGTGATCGCACCCAGTAACACTGCGCCTCTTTGTGATCGGCGTTGGTGTTTTCCTTCGCGCTCATGGCGTATCATTACCGGCTCGCCTTTTTTGCATTTAACATTTGGGAAGTAGTGATGAGCAGTAGAGCGATTAAAGTGGCAGTTGTCGGTGGCACAGGTTATACCGGTGTTGAGTGTTTGCGCCTGCTGGTTAATCATCCCGATGTTGAGATCGTCTCGGTCACCTCGCGTTCTGAGGCGGGGCAGGCGGTGGTGGATATGTATCCCAACCTGCGAGGGTATCTTGATCTCGCCTTTTCTGAGCCTGAGATGGCGACGTTGTCTGCGGCTGATGTGGTCTTCTTTGCGACGCCGAATGGCACCGCGATGCAGATGGTGCCCGGATTGCTGGCGGCGGGTGTGCGGGTGATCGATCTCGCAGCAGATTTTCGCATTAAAGATGTAGCGCTGTGGCAGCAGTGGTACAGCATGGAGCACGCCTGCCCTGAGCTGCTGGAAGAGGCGGTTTATGGGCTGCCAGAAATCAATCGTGAAGCGATACGCACAGCGCGGCTGGTGGCCAATCCCGGCTGTTATCCCACTGCGGTGCAGCTAGGCTTTTTACCATTGGTCGAGAGTGGGCTGGCGGCTACCGAAAGCCTGATCGCCGATGTTAAATCGGGTGTCAGTGGTGCGGGCAGGCAGGCGAATGTCGGCACACTGCTATGTGAAGCGACCGAAAGTATGCGTGCCTATGCGGTGGCGGGACACCGTCATCTACCGGAAGTGCAGCAAGGGCTTGCGCGGGCTGCAAACGGTGATGTGGGGCTCACCTTTGTGCCGCATCTTACACCGATGATTCGCGGTATCCACGCCACGCTTTATGCAAAGGTCAGTGATCATGAGGTTGATCTGCAGGGGTTATATGAACAGCGTTATCAGGATGAGCCGTTCGTTGATCTATTGCCGGCGGGTGCTCTGCCTGAAACGCGCTCAGTGAAGGGGAGTAATATGTGTCGCATCGCAGTCGTACGTCCTCAGAATGAGGATGTGGTGGTGGTGTTATCAGTGATTGATAACCTGGTTAAAGGGGCGGCGGGGCAGGCGGTTCATAATATGAATATCATGTTTGGCCTTGATGAGCGTGCTGGATTAAATTCAGTTGCGTTGATGCCTTAGGCTCTGCTCTTGATCACTAGCGATAAAAGCTGGAGTAGTTGACTGGTGGCAGCGAAAGGCTCAAAGCATGTCATTGTTAAACACCATCACCCACTCAAAAAAGCGTTGTGTTATTTTGGGGTCGTTATGGCGCTGCTGGCGAGCGGCTGGTGGCTGTTTGATTATGGTCGCAGCCGAGCGGGGTTTGAAAGCAGCCTTGCGAGTGAAGAGCGTGACCGTCTGAGGGAGCGTATTCAGCAGCTTGAGGAAGAGACCGCGTCGTTGCGGGCACAAAAGGCGGTTCATGAGCGTGCGCGTGAGATCGATCGCCTCGCCTATGATCAGATCGATAATTCTCTGAAAGCGCAGCAGAGTGAACTGCTGGAGCTTAGGGAAGAGGTTATCTTCTACCGCGGCATCGTCGGCTCTTCGGACCAGGTGCGAGGCCTTCAGCTGCTGAGCTTTCGGCTGGAGAGCAATGGAGGAGAGCGGAATTTTCGCTATCGCCTGATCCTGAATCAGCTGGAAAAAAATAACCGGGTGATCAAGGGGCGGGTTCGGTTGACGTTGAGTGGCCTGCAAGGTGATCAGCAAGTTGAGCTGTCGCACGCCGATATCACGAAAAAAGGTGATAAGGGAGAGCTGTTCCGTTTTAAATATTTTCAGGAACTCGATGGCGATATTCTGCTGCCAGAGGGGTTTGTGCCGTTAAGGATTAAGGTGAAGGCGAGATCGAGCGGGAAGAAGCCGAAGTCGATTGAACGAATCTACAGCTGGTCAGATTTAATAAACTGATTAAAAAGACGAATTTTAAGGAGGAACGCGTTATGTGGGGTGGTGGAAAACAGAAACCAGAGAAAGTGGATACCCTGATTGGCCAGCAGACAGAGTTACGTGGCGATGTGGTCTTTAGCGGTGGCCTGCATGTGGATGGCAAGATCAAAGGGAGCGTGATCGCCGAAGAGGGTGGCCCGGCAGTGCTGGTGCTGAGCGAGCACGGCATGATTGAGGGTGAGATTCGAGTTCCTTATATCGTCGTCAACGGGGTTGTGATCGGTGATATTCATATCTCTGAGACGGCTGAGCTGGCACCACATGCGCGCGTGACGGGTAATGTTTATTACAACCGCATCGAGATGTCGATGGGGGCGGAGGTGAATGGAAATCTGGTCCACCTTGAGGAGCCTGCGAAAGAGCGGGAGGGGGTCATTCCGTCTGAGATGCGGGAGCTTCTATCAGAGGTTGAGTCCTGAACAGGGACTTCAATTCTTGATAGAAAAGGTAGGGTATGCGATAATTGCGTGATATTAATGTGTGTTAAGGAATTTTGAAAATGAGTGCTGTATCTCCTGAAATGCCCCCTCCTCCCCCTTCGCT
>DRLG01000184.1 GCA_011053135.1 Chromatiales bacterium | reverse complement strand
GCCGCTTATGTTCTGTCACATCAGTTCTGATCGCCACGTATTGATACGGCTCACCTGTCGAATCGACAAATGGCACGATGGTTGAATCTACCCAGAAGTAATCGCCACCCTTCTTTCGGCTTCGTATCTCACCATTCCAGACATTGCCAGCCTTAATGGTCACCCAGAGCTCTTCGAAAAACTCATCAGAATGGTAACCCGAGTTCATCACTCGATGGTTTTTACCTATCAGCTCATCACGACCATACTGGCTAACATCACACAACTTATCGTTGGCATAGGTAATAACGCCATCTCTATCCGCGATACTCACAATCGAATGTTGATCTAGCGCAAACTTCTGGTAGTTAAGGTCACGGACAGTGCGCCTCAGTGTTGTTGCGCTATTTTTTAACTGCCACATAATAAATGCTACATAGATTAGCAGCGCGACCGCAAAGAGATAGAGATAGAGGCGATAGATATTGGCTCGGTGGACTAACGTCTCATGATGGTGACTATATAACGCCAACAGCTCATCGACCTGTTGAGCTGTTGCGGACGATGTCAGCATCATAATCATCTGGTCGACCGCCTGCTTCTCATCCATTACAACCTTCAGATGCTGAGCAAGGCGGCGCACATCTTCCTGAACAGCTAACGGGTAGTGCTCAACATCCTGCATCACTTTTTCATAATGAGACAGCACGTGCGCCTTGAATATAGTACTGCCATCGCTATAGTAACTTAACAGGTCGCGCACCATATCGTTCAGCACTATTACTACCTCAACATCAGCGCCTTGCGCTTCCATGTTAGTCATTAGCTGGTCTGTTAACCAGGGGATGTAATGAATCGAATTCCTCAGGACCGCGTTGTGCGCCTTAAATGCTTCAAGCCGCTCCTCCTTTGCCAGCAGTAACGCCTCTATCGCATCCAGTTTCAGGTCGATATCAACATTGCCCTGATGATAAATACCCGATGACCCAACCACCAGCTCTTGGTGCGTCTCTTTGAGCTGTTGCATCCACAGTACCAGCGGGTCATAGTGGGAGAGCAGCTCATTTCGAGAACGCAGGACATCACGCCCAAGGTTGGCGTCCAGCTGCTGCAAATGAGAGAGATTATTTAATATCGCGTTATAGCTTTTTCCATCAACGGCCTGTGTCTTAATATAGAGAAACGTCATCAACATGACGGCGATGATGCCGATCAGAGATTGCTTGATAGTCGATGCCGTCATCACTCACCGCCCATGCCAGGCCCGTTTAGCGAATGGAGAAATGCCACTATCAAACGGGCATCATCAATCGGTATGGGACGACCCAGTTGATAAGAGGCCATCACCATCACTGCCTGCTCAAGTGTCGCGACAGAACCATCATGAAAATAAGGTGCCGTTAATGCAACATTGCGCAGACTCGGGACACGAAAGCGGTGCCTGTCATCATCCTTACCTGTGACATTAAATCTACCCATATCCACTTCAAAGATTGGGTTACGATCAGCAAAATAGTCACCCATGACACCAAATAGCTGAAACATATTGCCACCAATATTGCCTCCCTGATGACATGCACTACACCCGTAGGACTTGAACAGCTGATAGCCGTTCTGCTGCTCAGGCGTTAATGCATTTTTCTCTCCCAGTAAGTAGCGATCGAACGGTGCATCAACCGTGATTAATGAACGCTCAAATGCTACCAGCGCATCAATCACACTCTCTTTGCTGATCCCATTTTCCGGGTAGGTTTGCGAAAACATCGCCTGGTATTCCGCAATGGAGGCGAGGGTTTCGAGCAGCTCCTGCCAGTCTGCGCCCATCTCAGTCAGGCTAGTCAGCGACTCATCAACCTGCGCTTCAAGTGTTTCTGCTCGCCCATCCCAGTACCATCTAAAGTTGTTCGCACTGTTATAGATACCAGGTGTATTGATGCTTCCGCGAGAAGGGTCGCCTCCTAACGCGTGAGAACGGTGGTCGACACCACCCTCATTCAGTCGATGGCAGCTGTCACATGAAATATCGCCTCGTGGCGAAAGGCGCTTATCTAAAAATAGTCGCCGACCAAGCGCCACCTTCTCTTCATTTAGATTCCTGGGTTTTCTGACCGGCTGAAGCGGTTCATTAATTAACTGTACCGAAGGAAGTCTGGGCAAATTGAAAGGGTCGGCATCGATTATTGTGGGAATAGAGGTGTCGTCATCATGGCTCATCTGCCCCAGCACCCAGGGAAAGGAGGCGAGAAAGAGCAGCAGTAGCACGCCATAGATAACATTATTGTTTTTCATTAATCACGCCCAACATCCTAACCTTAGAATAAAAGGCCAGCCGCCAGTACAACTTCATCACAAATTGCACTAGCGGCTGTTTGCCTGATTAAGCGGCCCGTATCAAAACCTATAACTTCTTAGCAGCAATACGCAGACGCAGCGCATTCAACTTAATAAAACCCTCAGCATCCTGCTGGTTATAGCTTCCTGCATCATCTTCGAAGGTGGCAATGTTGGCATCAAACAGACTATCCGACTGTGACTGACGTCCCACCACGATCACATTACCTTTATAAAGCTTAATGCGTACAACACCATTCACCCGCTGTTGCGAAGCATCGATCATCGCCTGCATCATTTTACGTTCAGGACTCCACCAGTAGCCGTTATAAATCAGGGTGGCATAACGTGGCATCAGCTCATCTTTCAGGTGAGCCACTTCACGATCAAGAGTGATCGACTCAATTGCACGGTGCGCCTTCAGCATCACCGTCCCCGCGGGTGTTTCATAGCAGCCGCGAGACTTCATGCCCACATAGCGGTTTTCAACAATGTCATCACGCCCCACACCATTTTCACCCCCTACCTTGTTCAGGTAGCGCATCACTTCAGCAGGGCTCATCGCCTGACCATCAATCGCAACGATGTCACCCGCTTTATAAGTTAGTTCAAGGTAGCGCGCCTGGTCGGGTGCCTGCTCCGGGCTAACCGTCCAGCGCCACATATCGGCTTCCGGCTCTGCCCATGGGTCTTCCAGGATGTCGCCTTCATATGAGATATGTAACAGATTAGCATCCATTGAGTAGGGGGATTTCTTACCGCGCTTCTGCTCAATCGCAATGTTGTGCTGCGCGGCATAGGCCATCAACTTCTCCCGTGAGTTCAGGTCCCATTCACGCCACGGGGCGATGATCTTCACATCAGGTTTCAATGCATAGGCGCCCAGCTCAAAGCGCACCTGATCATTACCCTTACCGGTCGCGCCGTGAGAGACCGCATCGGCCCCCGTCTGGTTCGCAATCTCTACCAGCCGTTTGGCGATCAGTGGCCGCGCAATGGAGGTGCCCAGCAGGTACTCCCCTTCATAAACGGCATTGGCACGAAACATTGGGAAGACATAGTCACGCGCATACTCTTCACACAGATCCTCAATATAGATCTCTTTAATCCCCATCGCCTCTGCTTTTGCGCGTGCCGGCTCTACCTCTTCGCCCTGCCCAATATCAGCAGTAAAGGTCACCACTTCGCAGTGGTACTCATCCTGTAGCCATTGAGCGATGATTGAGGTATCGAGACCGCCGGAATAGGCCAGTACAACTTTATTGATATCTGTTTGCGACATTCAAATTAATCCTGTAAATAACATGGTAGCTTTGGCTTGAATTATAGCCTAAATGGTACGTTTCAGCCGAATAATAACGCTATTCCAGCGGGTAGCTTGACATTCTCTGTCAGGCAATCACAGCCGCTACCTCTGTCTCAGGCGCCGACACCACCAGCGCAGCAGCGTATTCGAGAAAACCGCACCGCACGACAATAGCATCATGCGGTAAATCCATTTCCGCTCGACCTTGCAGGGATTGGCCGGGTCAAGCCAGTTCGACTGCTGCGAGAGTAGCGCCAGCGTCTTAAGCCCGATCAACATCGGCCACAGCGCCGCCAGTCGCAGCCGTAAACAGCGCCGTGGCAGCGCTACAACATACTGCTCCGCTGCGCTGTAGTGATCCAGCGCGATGCCGGTCCCTCTGGTCAACAGCGGCCGTGCCATCTCACTACGGGTGATTTTCAACAGCTCATCGGCGCTCAGACCGACCTCATCCAGCCACGGTTGCGGCAGATAGCAGCGGCCGATACGGAGGTCTCGCGGCACGTCGCGCAGGATATTGGTTAACTGCAACGCCTTACCAAAACGGATACCTAACTGAGAATATCGGGCTTGCTGAGCATGCCACCCCTGCAACGCGTCAATGTGGGCGATCGAGATATCGGTCCAGAACTCACCCACACAACCGGCCACCCGATAGGTGTAGCGATCCAGTTCTCTCTGATCGCTCAGCGCAGTAATGGTGAGCTGACTCGCCGCTGGCGCCGGGAAATTTTCAAGGTCACTCAGCATGCCATCAAGCAGGGTCAGCACCACCTTACTGATCAACGCCCTGTCTGGCACTGTCTGCCGCGCTAGCAACTCAAACAGCGGTGGCAGCTTTGTCAGCAGCGCTTTTTCAAGCGCATGATCCAGCTTGCCAACAAACGCAGATTGCAGCTGCTCCAGCACCGCATGCGATCGCTCATCTGCGACTAACTGGGCACGAAGATGAAGCAACGCCGCGCGACGCTGTTCGGCGGCCACAATCTCCGTATCGGCAATCGTATCGGCCGCGCGCGCCAGGAGATAGGCGACACTGATCGGCTCGCGTAGCGGCTGCGGTAGCACCTTCAGGGTCAGATAAAAGCTGCGCGAGACACCACGTAACAGATCATTTAAGAGGTATTTTCGCTGCACATCGTCCAGTGTCTGTGGCAAAAAAGAGGCGGGTTCAGGCGACATCGGCGTTACCCTTGACCACGGTGGGCAGTAAATCTGCAAAGACAAAACCACCGCGCGTAACCACCTCGCCAGGTGTGACATCGATCGCACGGTCAAACATCGGCCCGGCAAAGACAAAGCTATGAAACTCACCATTTTCACCACACGGATCAACCGCGGCCGGCAGCTGGTCGAGTAGTGTTTGATCAAACGCTCGCCCAGCAAACGGTGCGGGCAGCTGGCG
>DRLG01000183.1 GCA_011053135.1 Chromatiales bacterium | reverse complement strand
GCTCAATGTTGCCGGAATGGAGACGGTATGGGCAGGCAATATCCCTGATAGCGTTAACTGGGAGATCAAAAAGTGGTGTTACAGCGATAATTCAGTAGAAAAAGAGATTGAACTTGCACACGGTGAAGAGATGGGGCGTTTTAATATGGGTTCGACCGTTATCCTGTTATATACGGAAAACCGAATTCAGTGGAGTAACGAACTCTCAGCGGAATGCCCCGTCAGGATGGGGCAACTCCTCGCAACGATTCGCTAAACCAGGACTAACTGAGATTAGCCCGGGACTAGTGAGCCTGCTGTAGCGGATTACCCTGAAGAGGTGGGGTTGCCCCCCCCTGCCCCTGCACATAATGCAGCACCTCCTGCAGCGAACGGAAAGTGCCCGCATCAAAATCACAGAACATCATCCCAAGCCCCTGCTCACAGGTGCGTGCAACCGTTGCGCGAATCCGATGGCGTGTCTCCTGACCATCGCTTTGAATTTTGAACTTCAGCTCAACCACCGTATCTCGCGGATAGGCTTTTTCAACTTCGACAAACAGACCACCCATACCGATATCCCTGACTTTGCACTCAGAAACTATTTCGCCACGGAAGGATAGATCGACATCCAGGTCGGCTCGCGTTCGCGGACTCCATCTTTGTTCCATCTTATTCCTCCAGTTTTACTAATTCTTGAACATCATACTATCTGACGCGCCCAGAAATAACAGGCAATATTCATGCCCAAAAAACCACCATCGACTACTTGCTACTTAAATAACAAACAGTTACCCCAGACTTCTACAATAAAATTAAACAGTTAATACCCATAAAAACTTTCTGGTTGTAAAGAAAATTGACGTAAAAACCGGCAATGAATAGCAGTTATAGACGACAACCCTATGCCCTTGCAACTGGAAAAACAACCACCTCGTCGATAGAATCTGCCCTGGCAGCCAACATTACCAGCCGGTCAAAACCGAGTGCAACACCCGATGATGCTGGTAAGCCTGCCCCAAGCGCGGCCTGTAATCTGCGATTGCAGGCCGGTGCCGCCCCCCCATTCGCGAGCCGCAGAAGGCGATCACGCTCATAACGTCGCTGCAACTCACCGGCATCACACAACTCATGATAACCATTGGCAAGCTCAACACCTGTGACGTAGAGCTCAAAACGCTCTGCTAACGGCACTGCGCCCGGGCGTATTGTCGCCAGCGCAGCCTGCGAAGCTGGGTAATCATAAATAAAAACAGGCGTGCACGCTCCCAGTTGCGGCTCGATCAGCTGGCTCATCAATAGATCGAGCCAGCCATCTCGCTCAAGCTCTCCTTTAGTAAGCCCGCCTGAGATTCCGGCCGCCTCTGCACATTGCCACAACACCCCGAGCGAGGCGTGATGCGGATCTAACCCAAGGTGGCGCTCAAATATTGCGCGATAACTGCTGCGCTCAAACTGGCGATCAATGCCGAGCAGCAGTTGAACCAGCGCCTCCACCTCATCCATCAGTGCAAAATGGTCAAAACCGACCCGATACCACTCCAGCATCGTAAATTCAGGGTTATGGCGCGCGCCACTCTCACCATCACGAAACGCCTTGCAGAGCTGGTAAATCGAGCCACTACCCGCTGCCAGCAGCCGCTTCATTGCTGCCTCAGGGGAGGTCTGTAGAAATAGAGTGGTATCAGGGGGAAGGTTCGGACCGTTATAACAGGTCGAAAAACTCTGCAGGTGAGGGTCGCTCACGGTCGCGGCTGAGAGCAGCGGCGTCTCTACCTCAAGCACATTACGCGCGGCAAAAAACTGCCGACTCTTAGCCAGCAATGCGGCACGCAGACGGATATTCTCGAGCGAGGCCGTCGGACGCCAATCATCATCCATGGTTAACTTTTTACGCGAGAGACATACTCACCAGTGCGGGTATCGATCTTAAGTAGCTCCCCGATATCAACAAATAGTGGCACACGCACCACCGCACCCGTTTCAAGTGTAGCCGGTTTACCACCACCACCCGAAGTATCACCGCGTACGCCAGGGTCGGTATCTGTCACAGTTAACTCGACAAAGTTTGGCGCTGCAACAGAGAGCGGTACACCGTTCCACAACGTTACCAGACATGTCTCCTGCCCTTTTAGCCATTTGGCAGTATCGGCCATTGCCGCCTCGCTTACTGCAAACTGCTCAAAACTGGACGGCTCCATAAAATGCCACTGCTCGCCATCCGAATAGAGAAACTGCATCTCAGTATCCATCACATCAGCCGCTTCGACCGATTCGCCCGACTTATAGGTTCGCTCATAGACCTTGCCACTCTTCAGGTTACGCAGTTTAACCCGACAGAAAGCCTGCCCTTTACCCGGTTTAACAAATTCATTTTCGATAATCGAACAGGGATCACCATCAATCATCAATTTCAGACCGCCCCTAAATTCATTGGTACTATATGTTGCCATTTTTTATTTGATCTCTAAATATGTAAACGTAAGCGCTCCATTGTATACAACAATGCTTTACCAATAAAACTAAACGGCTCTACACTGAATTAAATGAATCCTCTATCGATAATCCCCCTCCAGAAGCTGGGCGCCCCCCAGAACCAGACCTCACAGCAGACGGATCAACCGTGGCAACAGGCGCTAGCCAGTACGATACGTACACCGGCGGCGCTACTTAGCGCGCTTGAATTAACCCCGGAGCAGCTCCCCGCACTATTTGATGGTGGCGCTAAGTTTCCACTTCGTGTGCCACACAGCTTTGTTGCGAGAATGAAAAAGGGGAGACCAGATGACCCACTGCTGCGCCAGGTACTGCCGCTGGATGTAGAGAACGATTTGGCCCATGGGTATCTTACCGATCCGGTAGGGGACCTCCACGCTAGCGAAGCGCCGGGGCTGCTCCACAAGTATCACGGCCGAGCGCTGCTAATTACCACCGCAGCATGCGCAATCCACTGCCGCTACTGCTTCAGACGCCACTTCCCTTATCAGCAGCAGAATGCCGCCGCTAATGAGTGGGAAGAGGCGCTACGCTACCTCGAACAGGAGAGCACCATCACTGAGATCATCCTCAGCGGGGGTGATCCACTGGCACTCAGCGACCAGCGCCTGGCCGTTTTAATCGACAGACTCGCGCAGATCCCTCATCTCAGACGACTGCGCATCCATACCCGACTCCCCATCGTAATTCCAGCGCGCGTCACCGATTCGCTCATCACGCTACTCTCCGGCACCCGGTTAAATCCCGTTATCGTGCTCCACACCAACCACCCCAATGAGATCGACACCACCGTTCAACGGGCAGTTAAACGGTTGCAGACCATCCCCGGCATCACGCTACTCAATCAGAGTGTTTTACTCAAAGGCGTCAATGATGAGAGTGAAACATTAATCACGCTCAGCGAAACGCTTT
>DRLG01000182.1 GCA_011053135.1 Chromatiales bacterium | reverse complement strand
GCCATTGCAGTGCTATTGATGCCGCCGCTACTGGCTGCAGTCTCGGCGTTATCTCTGCAACTGGCTGGTTTTATGTAGTGCTGGCGAGCCAGTCACGCGGCTTGAGGAACAGCTCATAGAGTTCTGCTTCTGCTGAACCCGGTTCCGGTTTCCAGTTGTAGCGCCACTTAACCAGTGGTGGCAGTGACATCAGGATCGATTCGGTGCGTCCACCGCTTTGCAGGCCAAAGAGTGTGCCGCGATCATAGACCAGATTGAACTCCACATAGCGCCCGCGACGATAGAGCTGGAAGTCCCGTTCACGTTCACCATAAGGAGTCTCTTTGCGGCGAGCGACGATGGGGCGATAGGCGTCGATATAGTGATTGCCGACGCTCTGCATTAACGCAAAGCTGCGCTCGAAGCCGCCTTCATTGAGGTCATCGAAAAAGAGACCGCCGACACCGCGCGGTTCGTCGCGATGTTTGAGGTAGAAGTAGTCATCGCACCATTTTTTATAATCTGCGTAGACGTTATCACCAAACGGTGCGCACGCCTCACGTGCGGTGCGGTGCCAGTGAACGGCATCATCTTCAAAACCGTAATAGGGGGTTAGATCGAAGCCGCCGCCAAACCACCAGACAGGCGCCTCACCCGCTTTGCTGGCGATGAAAAAACGGACGTTAGCGTGTGAGGTCGGAATATAGGGGTTATGCGGGTGGATCACCAGTGACACCCCCATCGCTTCAAAGCTGCGCCCGGCGAGTTCAGGGCGATGGGCCGTAGCAGAGCCCGGTAGTTTGTCTCCAGTGACATGCGAGAAGTTAACCCCCGCCTGTTCGAAGACCTTGCCGTTGCTCATTACGCGTGAGGTGCCGCCACCGCCTTCGGGGCGTTCCCAGCTGTCGGCGACGAATCTGGCTTCACCATCTTCCGCTTCCAGTGCTTCGCAGATACTTTCCTGCAGGCCCAGTAGATAGGTTTTGACGTCGTCGATATTGGGTGTGTCACTCATCTCTGTGGTTCTCTTTGTAGTGGTTGTCTGGTTGATCTAACTAAATTTACCCAGGGTTGTAACTGGGGATTATAAAGGCTTTAATGGTTGCCCTGCCTGTTTATGAGGCACGGATTATCTGGTTGCTTTCTGCGTCCCTGATCTCAGTTGGATTATCTTGCGTGCCGACGTTGCCGGGCAGGATGTAGTCGAGCTGGTTGGTGAAGATGCGCCTCACCTGCCTCACGTTGCGCGCTGCCTGTTGTTGATGTCGGTTGGCGCTGGTGGAGACCAGCGGCCCTGCGAGTGCCTCGCAGAGTGCGCTGGCCTGTGGGTGTGCGGTGACGCGGATGGCGATCTTTTTATGGCTGCCGGTGATCCAGTGCGGCACCTCGGGGCGTGCGGGTAGCAGCCAGGTGGTTGGCCCCGGCCATCGCTTATCAATGCGTTTGCGGATCTTTGTATCGAGCGGTGCGATGTACGGTTCGACCTGTTCAAACGATGAGGCGATTAGAATAAGCCCTTTTTCAGGCTTGCGCTGTTTGAGCTGCAGCAGCCGCTGGACCGCATCACTATTGCGCGGATCACAGCCGAGGCCGTAGACCGCCTCTGTGGCGTAGGCGATCACCCCACCGCGGCGAACCACCTCAGCAGCATGCAGGATGTGCCAGCGATTGAGCGCGCGTTGTTCGGGTATCGCCATCTTGCTACGTCGCCTGGCGCTGCTCACGCGCGACGGCGCGGTAGCCGATGTCGTTGCGATAAAATGCGCCGTCCCAGCTGATTTTTTTAACATGGGCGTAGGCGTTTTTCTGCGCCTCACTCACCGTTGCGCCGAGAGATGAGACGCAGAGCACGCGGCCACCTGCGGTCACCACATGGTCGCCTTCGATACGGGTGCCGGCATGAAACACTTTACTGTTCTCAGTATCGTTATCAAGCCCGCTGATCACATCACCCTTTGGATAGCTGCCGGGGTAGCCTGCGGCTGCCATCACTACGCCGAGAGCGACCCGCTCGTCCCACTCTGCAGTGACACTATTGAGTCTTTTATCCAGAGCAGCGTCGCACAGCTCTGTGATATCTGATTTGAGGCGCATCATGATTGGCTGGGTTTCAGGGTCACCAAAACGGCAGTTGTACTCGATCACTTTTGGTCTGCCGTCGGCGCTGATCATCAGCCCGGCATAGAGGAAACCGGTGTATGGGTTGCCTTCACTCGCCATGCCGCTAACCGTTGGTTCGATCACCTCTTTCATAATGCGGGCGTGAATCTCATCGCTCACTACTGGTGCGGGCGAGTACGCCCCCATGCCGCCAGTATTGGGGCCGGTGTCCCCCTCGCCAACGCGTTTGTGATCCTGGCTGGTCGCCATCGGCAGGATGTTTTTGCCATCAACCATGCAGATAAAGCTCGCCTCCTCACCCGCTAAAAACTCTTCGATCACTACGCGGTGGCCCGCTTCACCAAAGGCGTTACCGGCAAGCATCTCTTTGATCGCCGTTTCGGCCTCAGCGAGTGTCATCGCCACAATTACCCCTTTACCAGCCGCAAGGCCATCGGCCTTAATAACGATAGGCGCGCCCTGCTGGCGAACGTAGGCGAGAGCGGCTTCGGTCTCAGTAAAGTTCTGGTAGCGACCGGTCGGAATGTGGTGGCGTGCCAGAAAGTCTTTGGTGAACGCCTTGGAACCTTCCAGCTGGGCAGCTTCCCTGGTAGGGCCGAAGCAGCGCAGGCCTGCCGCTTCAAAGCGGTTAACCACGCCGGCAACCAGTGGCGCCTCAGGGCCGACGATGGTGAGGTCTACCCTCTTTTCTTTGGCAAAGGCGAGTAGCGCCGGGATCTCTTCAGCGCCAATGGCGACGTTCTCCAGTTTCTCTTCACGTGCGGTGCCGGCGTTGCCGGGTGCAACATAAACGGTTTCAACACGTGTCGATTGCGCCGCTTTCCAGGCCAGCGCGTGTTCGCGACCACCGCCGCCGATAATCAGTACCTTCATGAATTAATATATCTTTATAATGTTGATGGAGTGACGTTAATTAGTAAACGTGGCTTTCCAGAATGCAGGCAGCGCACGCTTTTTTGCAAGTGGGTAAGAATAGCGCATTCTGGGGGGGTGGGTCATCCTCATGCCGGGTGATGGAGGCAGTTTGTCGAATAGGCGCAAGTTGTTGTTTTGCAATGTTATACAAAATGTCTAATCAATTGAAATAAATAGAGAAATATGCTATCGTGGGGCTGTTTCTGGTTGGTCTGAAACGCTCTTTCTGGCCGCCAGCCGTAAAAAGTCACTCAGGAACGCTATTTCACCATACGGGCGGGGTTTAAGTATGTTGGTCACGCAACAGTCACAGCGCGCACATCAGCAGCGAAATGCCATCATCCGCTGGTTGTCTGTCGCTGTACTCGCTTTTGCTATTTCTGCTGAGCTTTTCGCTGCCCCTGATATTGAAGCCTCTTTCCCCGCGGCAACTAATCTGGTCACAAACGGCCCTGTGCTGGCAAGCGCCTCGTTTGGCTCGAATAGTGGGGAGGTGACAGGGCTTGGTGTCGGGCTGGATGCAGTGACCGCACTGATTAACCCGCGCTTCCCAAAGGTGGCCGGTGGGGCTTCTAGCCAGATATACGCGGTTATTGAAGATGGCTTTGGTGGCTGGGTGATAGGGGGTGATTTCGATACGGTGGGCGGTGTGGCGCTAAGAAACCTCGCACATATCCAGGCCGATCTCAGTGTTAACAGTGCCTGGCAGCCCAATC
>DRLG01000181.1 GCA_011053135.1 Chromatiales bacterium | reverse complement strand
AAGATGCGAAACATCTCCGCCGCCAGCTCCGGAGCAGAGGTGAACGTTGACTCAATCACCAGCGCCCCCGGCATGTGACGCGCCGCCTGCGCCGACGCGATAGCAGCGCCCAGTGAACGGCCTAGCACGATGATCTCCTCTGGCTTGATGCCGCGATCACGTAACAGATAGTTCCACGCCGCCTCGGCATCATCATAGGTCCCCTGCTCGGAGGGAGTCCCCTGACTACGACCGTAGCCGCGATAATCGAAGATAAAGGTTGTCAGCCCCAGTTGATGAAACATCTTCAAGCTATCGATGCAATCGGAGATGTTACCGGTGTTACCGTGAAAAAAGAGCACTACACGCTCTTTGCCTTCGGCATCGGCAGCACGTGGCAGATACCAGCCATGGAGCATCAGCCCATCACTGCTCTCAAACTCCACCGCCTCAAATCTCATCCCATGCTTATCGGGCGTGGTGACAATCTCGTCCGTCGGGGAGTAGATATGGCGCGCCTGCACCAGATAGAGCTTCACAATAAGCAGCAGATAAAGCACCACAAGGGTAGCGACGATCCAGATAAAAATAGTCAACGGCCTCTTCCTTAATCAATAACCAGTTCCTGTCGACATCATATATTGTCACTTTACAGTGAAACAACCCGCACACCACACAAACAGGTATAATGCCGCTTTATGACGACTTTAGAGATACCGGGTTTTATAGATGGCGATTGATTTACACTCACGTTTTATGGGCACCATGATCGGCAGCGCACTGGGCGACGCCATCGGCGAACGCGCACTTGAGATCAATGACAGAGACGATCTGCTCGAATCGATCAACGGTGATGGTGAGCTCTGCTACACCGACGACACGGTGATGTCGCTAGCCACCGCAGAGCAGCTCATCAGTCAGGGCACTATCGACCAGCAGCTGCTGGGTGATAAATTTCGCCAATACCACAAAGAAGAGCCGTGGCGTAACTACGGTGTGGTCACCTCCGGGGTGTTTGCCATTGTAGAAAATGAGGCGATCGATTACACCGCTGCCGCGCTGCGCCTTTGTGATGGTAGCGGCTCATTTGGTAATGGGGCCGCCATGCGCGTTGCGCCACTGGGCCTCTACCTGCACCGCTCACCAGACCTCTATGAGATGGCCAAAAAAACCGCTGAGATCACCCACGCCCACCCGGTTGGAATCGACGGTGCTGCGGTACTTGCCAAAGCGGTTGCGATGTCACTGCACCTCAACAGCCAGCGCCCGTTTGCGCCACAGGTCTACGGTGCGCGCCTGGTCGAGTTTGCCGAGACCACCCGCCTCAAAGAGAAATTACAGCTAGTCCTGAAGCTGCTTGCAAGCCACGCAACTGTCGCAGAAGCGGCCAGCGAGCTCGGCACGCAGTCGGCCGTTAATGAATCGATGGCCTTTGCACTGTTCTGCTTTCTAACCCACCCACACGCCTTTGTTGAATGTGTTTTATGTGCGGTGTCACACGGCGGTGACCGCGGCACAATGGGGGCGATGGTGGGGGCGATGGCCGGCGCCTACCTCGGTGTGGATGCGATACCGGCACACTGGCAACGTCGCCTGGAGAATAGCCAGCATATCGAAACACTGGCACGGGAACTGGCGGCGCGCAGCACATTGTAAACAGAGTTCTGCGAGATTAACGCAGCTCTGCAATCACCGCTGCGGTCTGTGGGCGCACACCGCGCCAGATAAAAAAAGATTCGGCCGCCTGTTCCACCAACATGCCAAGACCATCGACCACTTGCGCGGCTCCCTGCTCACCCCCCCACTGCATGAATACAGTCGGTTCCCTGCCGTACATCATGTCATAGCAGCAGGTGGTATCGCTGACGGCTGTTGCCGGAATAGGTGGCAGTTCGCCCTGAAGACTCGCCGCCGTGCCATTGACGATGATGTCGAAAGGCTGCTCGCCGATCGACTGAAAACCGCAGCCGCGCAGTAGTTCGGTGCGATTAAATTCTGCCGCTAGCGCAATCGCCCGCTCTTCGGTTCGATTAGCGATCACAATTTCAGCAGGTTTCTGCGCAATCATCGGCCCCAGCACACCCCGCACCGCACCACCAGCGCCGAGAAGTAGAATACGGGCGCCGCACAATTCAATGCCGTGGTTTTCCATCAGATCACGCACCAGGCCGATGCCGTCGGTGTTATCACCGATGCTACGACCATCATCATCAAAACTCACCGTATTGACGGCCCCCGCCTGTACGGCACGTTCGCTGCGCTCATCCACCAGCGCCCACGCCTCCTGCTTGAACGGTACAGTAATATTCAGCCCCTTGCCGCCACTGGCGCGAAAGTTTCCCACCGCCTGCTCAAAACCGCCCACATCGACCTGGATTGCGCTGTATGTCAGGCGCTGTTCTGTCTGACTCGCAAACGCCGCATGGATCTGCGGTGACTTGCTATGTGAAATGGGGTTTCCCATCACCGCATAGCGGTCGGGTTCCGCATCAAAATCAAACAGTGATGACATTAAGCCGCAACCCCTTTAGCCAAAAATGCCTTTCAAGGTAAAGAAAAAGATGATCGCAAGGCCCGCACCGGCCGGCAAGGTGATCACCCACGACATAAAGATGGTACGAATAATTCGCATATTAAGCGCACCGATACCGCGTGCCAGTCCAACACCCAGCACGCCACCAACCAGGGTGTGAGTCGTCGAGATTGGCATGCCGGTACCCGAGGCCACTACCACGGTGGTGGCCGCCGCCAGGGTGGCTGCAAAACCGCGGCTGGGTGTCAGCTCAGTGATATTAGTACCAATGGTGGCGATGACACGGTGGCCATAGGTCACCAGGCCAACCACAATACCGATGCCACCCAGCAGAAGAATCCAGATCGGCAGCGCTGATTTTGCAGCAATTTCGCCACCACTCTCTACAATGCCGACAACCGCAGCAATCGGGCCCACGGCATTCGCCACATCGTTAGAGCCGTGTGCAAAGGCCATCGCGCAGGCGGTCACAATCATCAGCACTGCAAAGACCTTTTCAACATTAGTGTAGTGAAAGTCTTTATCTTCTGCGGGTTCATGTTTAATTCGATTGATGAAATATTTACTGATCAACGCCATGCCAATCCCAATCAGCACCGAGAACAGATAGGCTTGAAAGGTGGTTAAATCGAGCCCGACATGTTTTAACCCCTTAAACATCGTGACCAGTGAAATAATAAAACCGACAAGAAAGATATAGAACGGCACATAACGTTTTGCGCTGGCAAAGGGATCTGATGTGTCGATGATCAGCTTCTGCACGCTCATAAAGAGCACGTAGGCGATCACGCCCGCAGTGAGCGGTGAGATGATCCAGCTCATCGCGATCGTCCCGACCTTGCCCCACATCACCGCTTCCATGCCGATACCGACGGCGGCAAAACCGACAATCGCACCCACAATTGAGTGCGTAGTCGAGACAGGCCAGCCGTAATATGAGGCAACCAGTAACCACACTGCCGCAGCCAGCAGCGCAGCCAGCATGCCAAACACCAACAACTCAGGCGTAGCGGCCAACGATGTGGTGTCGATCATCCCTTTGCGGATAGTCTGTGTTACCTCACCACCCGCCAGTAATGCACCACTAAACTCAAAAATTGCGGCGATGATGATGGCATGTTTAATGGTAACAGCACCGGAACCGACCGAAGTGCCCATGGCGTTGGCAACGTCATTTGCACCGATCCCCCACGCCATGAAAAAACCGAAGATGCAGGCCAGTATGATAAAAATATATGCGTATTCCACTTGAAATTCCTCGTGCTTATTTGGCCAGCATCAACTGCAGGCGGCTGCCAACACGCTGCGCAAGATCGGCAAGCTCTCCCACCCACTCAATGATGCGGTAAATAAACATCGCGTCGATCGGTGGCAGCTCTTTTTCAATCGCGAACATCTCGGAACGGATTTGAACCTGGATCTCATCGGTATCACTTTCGATCTGATTCAGGGTTTTGATCATCTTTTCAACGACCTTAACCTCTCGACCACGGAAGCCGGTCTCCACCAGCTCATCAAGTTCGTTGATCACGGAGTCGGCCTGCGCAATCGCATCGACACTGCGCTTCACATAGGTCAGAAACAGCGGGGCGACCACATCTGGCAGCACCATCTGACGCCCCAGCATCAGACCCGCAATATCTTTACTCTTGTTGGCAATGTTGTCCTGCATCGTCAACATATCGAGTAGATCACGCCGTGAAACCGGAAGGAACATCCCTTTGGGCAGGCTCAGGCGCAGCGATTTTTTTAGTTTGTCAGCTTCGTGTTCCAGCTTAACCACAGCTTCCTGGGATGCGACAATACGAGGCTGGTCCTGCTCAATTACAGCCTCAAAAAAATTAACCAGCTCAGCCGCGCACAGATGCACTTGCGCCATATGGTTCTGTAGCGGGCGCATAGGTGAACTGCCAAACATGCGATAGACATAATTAGACATAGGTGGTCCCTTCGATAGGATAATTTGATCTCATTGATCAGATAAAGTGGGTAGCAGAATCATTTTCACCGCATACCCGGTCATAGATTCAAAGTAAAATTTAAGGCGCCTCTTTTAACCACTGCGCCACACGCTTAGCATAGTAGGTCAGGATGCCATCCGCACCCGCTCGCTTCATGCTCAGCAGTGATTCCATCACCACCGCGCGCTCATCCAGCCAGCCGTGGTCGCTCGCCGCCTTCAGCATGGCGTACTCGCCACTGACCTGATAGACATAAGTGGGCGCGCCAAATTCATCTTTGATGCGGCGTACAATATCGAGATAGGGCATGCCGGGCTTGATCATCACCATGTCTGCCCCTTCGTCGAGATCCATGCCAACCTCCCACAGCGCCTCGTCGGAGTTTGCGGGATCCATCTGGTAGGTATATTTATTACCGGCACCAAGGTTAGCCGAGGAACCGACCGCATCGCGGAACGGGCCATAAAAACTTGAGGCATACTTCGCCGCATAAGCAAGGATACGGGTGTGGATATGGCCCGCCGCCTCAAGGGCAGTGCGAATGGCTGCAACGCGACCATCCATCATGTCAGACGGGGCGACGATATCGGCTCCCGCTTCGGCATGGGAGAGCGCCTGCCTGACCAGCACCGCGGTGGTCTCATCATTCATCACGTAACCGCTGTCATCAATCAGGCCATCTTGTCCGTGAGTGGTAAACGGGTCGAGTGCGACATCGGTGATCACCCCCATCTCGGGGCAGTGCGCCTTGATCGCACGCACTGCGCGTTGTGCCAGCCCATCGGGATTAAACGCCTCTGCCGCATCGAGACTCTTGGCCGCCTGCGGTGTCACCGGGAAAAGGGCAATCGCCGGAACCCCCAGTGCATGTAACTCATCAACCTCTTTAAGTAGCAGGTCGATGCTGACACGCTCAACACCGGGCATAGAGGGGATCGCCTCACGTTGCGCCTCGCCCTCAAGTATAAACATCGGATAGATCAGATCATTGCTGCTCAGCGTATTTTCGCGCATCAGACGACGACTAAACTCATCGCGACGCATGCGGCGCATGCGACACGCAGGAAACGCGCCGCCCCGGATATTTTTTCCTGACATACTCTTGCCCTACTAGTCTCTTGATTCAGAGATATTACTTATCTGCGCCTGGCGCTTTTTCGCTTTGCAGCGGTTTTCTTCTTCACCACGCGCTTTTTTACCGCTGCCTTCTTTTTGCTCACAGCCTTTTTAGTTGCCGGCTTTTTTACAGTTCGCTTCTTTTTAGCAACAGCCTTTTTAAGCGGGCCCTTTTTTGCCGCCGCTTTTTTCTTTGTTGCTATCTTTTTCTTTGCGACCGCCTTCTTTCTGGTCACTGCTTTTTTTGTGGCTGCTCTCTTTGTCACGCTTCTCTTTTTAGCCGCCGCTTTTTTAGTGGCAACCTTTTTCTTGCTAGCGCCCTTCTTCTTTACCGCTGCTTTTTTTATCGCCACCTTCTTTTTAGCCGCTGCCTTTTTAACAGTGGATTTTTTTGCCGATTTTTTTACGATGGCCTTTTTCTTTGCGACCGCCTTCTTTCTAGTCGCCGTTTTTTTTGTGGCCGCTTTTTTTATCGCACTTTTCTTTTTTGCCGCTGGCTTTTTAGTGGCAACCTTTTTCTTATTAGCACTCTTCTTTTCCGCGGCCACTTTTTTTACCGCCGCGCGCTTTTTGGTCACGCTCTTTTTAGGCGAGGCTTTTTTAGATACGGTTTTCTTTTCAGGCACGACTCTGGCGGCAGGTTTTTCCTCTTTAACCTTCGCTGGTTTAGCCTTCGCTGGGGGCGCTGTCTCTTCGGCATCAACCACCACTGGCATCTCTTCAGGCGGGGTCGTTCCAACACTCTCTTTAGTGCCGGGCAACGAAAATTCAACCACCTCAGGCAACTCATCGACCACCTTGCAAACCGCACTAAAAATATCTTCAATATCACCTATCCCCTGGATCGTGCGAAGTCGATTCTGCCCCTTATAGTAATCGATCAACGGCGCGGTCTGCGCTTCGTAGACACGTAAGCGGTTACCAATGGTCTCTTCATTATCATCTGCGCGATGGTGCAGATTTCCACCACATTTATCGCACTGATCATCCAGTTTGGGGGGGGAGGTGTAGACATTGTACATCTGGCCGCACGATTCACAGGTGCGACGCCCGGTCAGGCGCTGAATCAGAGAATCAAAATCGACATCGATCAACAGCGCACCCTGCAGCGCCTGATCCAGCTTATCGAGCATGATATCCAGCGCTTCTGCCTGCGGGATATTGCGTGGAAAGCCGTCCAGAATAAAGCCGTTTCTGGCATCAGGCTGCGCAAGCCGCTCCTTGATCATCGCCAGCACAATCTCGTCGGAAACCAGACGTCCTGCGTCCATCGCCGCTTTGGCCTGTACACCCAGCAGGGATCCCGCCTTGACTGCTGCACGTAGCAGGTCGCCGGTTGAGATTTGAGGTACCCCATATTTGGTTGTTAGCAATTTTGCCTGCGTGCCCTTTCCAGAGCCTGGTGCTCCCAGCAATACGATTTTCATTCGTTGACCTTATCTGAAATAGAAGTCTGATGTTTGTTATTTATATTTTAACTTTCATAAAGTTACACCAAGTTCACTGGCAACCAGCAGGCTCTGCTGGCGAAACCCTGCCATCGATGGTAAAACTACTTGAGTGCCATAGGTAAGTCAACGTTATTGCTCTGGGTTTACCGTTTCAAATAGCTATCGCGACATTCGATACTGTTTTCTGCATCCGAATATATCAAGGGGAGTCAGATGAAAAAGAAAAATGCCTTTTATGCGCAGTCGGGTGGTGTCACCGCAGTGATCAACGCCAGCGCCTGTGGTGTTATTGAAACCGCACGTAAACACAAGGATAAGATCGGCAAGGTCTACGCCGGACGCGACGGTATCATCGGCGCGCTCACTGAGGAGCTGATCGATACTAGCAAGGAGTCGGCACGCGCCATCGCTGCGCTGCGCCACACCCCCAGCGGCGCCTTTGGCTCCTGTCGCTACAAACTTAAGGGGCTGGATGAGAACCGCGCCGAATACGAGCGGCTCATCGAGGTCTTTAAGGCTCATAATATCGGCTACTTTTTCTACAATGGCGGAGGGGATTCACAGGACACCACCCACAAGGTGTCACAAATCTCCAGAGAGCTAGGTTATCCGATCACCTGCATCGGTATCCCAAAAACGGTCGATAATGACCTGCCGTTCACCGACAACTGCCCCGGCTTCGGCTCTGTCGCCAAGTATGTTGCAGTCTCTATTCGTGAGGCGGGCTTCGATGTCGCATCGATGTCGAGGACATCAACCAAAATCTTCGTGCTGGAGGTGATGGGCCGCCACGCAGGCTGGATTGCCGCAGCCGGTGGTCTCGCGGCCGAAAAAGAGGGTGATGCGCCGCACATCATTCTTTTCCCGGAGGTCCCCTTTGTTCAGACTAAATTCCTCGCCCGAGTAAAGGCGTGCGTAAAGCAGTACGGCTACTGCGCGATTGTCGTCTCGGAGGGTGTTCGCAATCGCAAGGGTGAGTTCCTTGCCGAGGCGGGCGGTACCGACGCCTTTGGCCATGCACGATTAGGCGGGGTTGCGCCGGTGGTGGCTGAGCTGATTAAGTCCAGACTGGGCTACAAACATCACTGGGCGGTGGCCGACTATCTACAACGTGCCGCACGCCATATCGCCTCAAAACGTGATGTCGAGCAGGCTTATGCGGTCGGCAAGACGGCCGTTGAATTTGCACTGGCGGGTAAAAATGCGGTGATGACAACCATCGTACGCACCTCAAACAGCCCCTACCGCTGGAAAATTGGAGAGGCAAAACTCTCCCGTGTCGCCAATGTCGAAAAAATGATGCCCGCCAGTTTTATCACCAGAGATGGCTTTGGCATCACCCAGCGCTGCCGAACCTACCTCTCGCCATTAATCCAGGGTGAAGACTATCCACCCTATAAAAATGGCCTGCCACAATATGTTCAGCTTAAAAAAGTCGCGGTTAAAAAGCGCTTGAATACCCGTTTCAAACTTTAAGAAGCCTCTGAATTAATTGTCATGCTGAGGTGTGACGCGATGAACTAATCGCCCAACTCAACGGCTCCCCCCTACATCGTCAACCTGTTTCCAGATGTGGGGTCAAGTATCGTGATCGCCCTGTCGATAACCGGGAGTACTGGATGAAGTTGATTGGCGCAAGGAAGCGATGAAGTGGGTCAGCTCAGCCCCCGTTTTAACTCGCCCCCTTATGCAATCTACCGCCACCTCATCGCCAACGAAAAGTATCTTGAGCTGCTTATCGAATAGCGTGACGGAATCTGCGTTAGTAGAACTAAGGAGTATAACAATGAGTGATACAGAGATAGAACGGGTGCTCTATGTGGAAGATGAGCCCGATATTCAGGCGGTGGCCAGGGTCGCACTGGAAGCCGTCGGCGGTTTTGAGGTACAGATCTACAACTCTGGTAGTGATGCGATGGAGCACCTCGACGAGATCCAGCGTTTTAACCCTGATGTCATCCTGCTCGATGTGATGATGCCCGGCATGGATGGCCCCGGCACCCTCTCTGCGCTGCGCCGTGAGCACCATTTTGCTGAGACCCCGGTTATCTTTATGACCGCCAAGGTGCAGCCACACGAGATTGCCGACTTCAAAGCGATGGGGGCACTGGATGTCATCCCCAAACCCTTCGACCCGATGAACCTCTCGACCTGCATTAAGAAAATCTGGGAAACTCGCCCGACGGCGGTTGAATCATAAAAAGCCGAACTATTCGGCATGATTGCACTACATAATATAACTCTTCAATCCAGAGGGTTTTATTCTGGTATAAATAGCACAAGGATTTACCTATAATCACGCCCAGACATTCTTTACGCCGTTTGGGAGAGACCATGATCCGCAGCGCTTACACTAAAAGCCTTTTTTTGCCACTGCTTGTACTACTTGCTGCGCTGACGGGATGCTCCTCGGGCAGCGTTCCGGTT
>DRLG01000180.1 GCA_011053135.1 Chromatiales bacterium | reverse complement strand
GGCCGAAGGTCGCTCTGTTATTGAGCGATTTGACGATGACATCGACAACATCGTGGACATAGACAGGTGCAAAGCGCGCATTTGGGCAGGCCAGTGGCAGGCAGATGACAAACTTGAGCAGCCCGGCAAAGAGGTTGAAGAGCTGGTCACCCGGTCCAAAGATCACGGATGGGCGCAGGCTGGTGACGTTAATCCCCTCATCCGCTCCCATATGGATGGTATCTTCACCTTCACCCTTGCTGGTGAGATAACGGCTCGGCGCCTTGCCGGCATAGGCGTTGAGCGCACTCATGTGAATGATGCGGTCGATCTTATTGGCAACACAGGCGTCGATGATCATTCGCGGCAGCTCGACATGCAGGCGCTGAAAGTCGCCCTTCCGCTTCTCATTGAGCACCGCCACCAGGTTGACCACCGCATGGCAGCCGGCGAGATGCTGATGCAGACTGGAGAGGGATGTGATATCGGTTTCGATTAAAGTGACGCGCGGCAGTACCAGCAGCTCACGGTGACGTTCACGACGACGCGTTAACACCCGCACCTGGTAACCGGACTCAACGAGTGCGTGAACGAGGTGCTGGCCGACAAAACCGGTGCCTCCCAGAACAGCAATGGTCTTGTTGTGTGTGACTGCAATCTTCGGATACATCTGCCTCTCCCCATTACCCATAAACTAAACTAGTTATGCCGCTCAAATCGCACCCTTTAGCAAAGGCGCTATACTGAACCTCGGGATTTTAGCACTCAATGAGAGGTTGGGGTAATCGATGATCGAGGCAGTGCTCTATTATTTGCTGCTCGGTGCGCTGGCAGGAACAGTGGCGGGATTGCTCGGCATCGGTGGCGGGCTGATTATTGTGCCTGCGCTCGCCTCTATTTTCGCGGCACAGGGATTTGATAGCGAGATCATCATGCACCTCGCACTGGGTACCTCGCTGGCGACGATAGTCGTCACCTCTATCTCATCAATCCTCACCCACCATCGCCGTGGTGCGGTGATGTGGCCCGTTGTGACGCGCCTTAGCGGCGGCATTGTGGTGGGGGCGATGGCTGGCGCAATCATGGCAGAGCAGCTCTCCAGCGTCTGGCTACAGAAGCTCTTCGCACTATTTACGTTGCTGGTTGCTGCGCAGATGGCGCTGGCATGGTGGCCACAGGGTGCTCGCCAACTACCGGGTCGGGTAGCGCTGGCCGGGGTCGGTGGCGCGATTGGGTTGGTCTCAGCGGTTGTCGGCATCGGGGGTGGCACCATGACGACCCCCTTTCTATTGTGGTGTAACAGCACAACACGCAGTGCGATTGCAACATCAGCGGCGTGTGGCCTGCCAATCGCACTCGCCGGGGCGGTCGGGTACTGGCTCGTAGGACTGGGTAGCGACCTACTGCCCGCCAATAGCAGCGGCTACATCTACTGGCCCGCACTGCTGGGTGTGGTAGCGAGCAGTGTCATCTTTGCCTCACTGGGTGCGCGCTTGACCCACCACTTGCCGGCAGCGTTTTTGAAAAAAGGGTTTTCGCTACTACTGCTCGTAATCGGCTTAAACCTGTTATGGGTATGATTTGATTGAGATCGCCTGTAAAAAATATAATGAAACTATGGTCATGAGCCGTTACCAGTAAAGTACGCGGCGAGGGGCGCGCTACTTAATCCATGGGTTTTTTATGGTGGGTGCAATCTCACTAACAACCATTGCAGTGGTAACGGAACAATGAAGAGTGATAAGAGTGTCAATCCTGCCGTTATGGCGACATTTACACCGCTTGATGGGGTTGATCCGGAAGTGCTTTTACAGCTATCTCAGGATACTTTTTTTGAGACCCTGGTTGCGGGCGAGACCATAGCGCGCCATGGTTCGAGTGAACCCTGGAGCTACTTTCTGGTTTCTGGCGAGGTTTTAATGACGGCTCCAGGGCGAGAGGATGAGCGTGTCGTAGCGGGCAGTGAACGAGCCAGAATACCGCTAAACTACACCAAACCGTGCCAGTGGACGATCCGTGCCAGCGCGAGTGTGGTGCTATTTCGGCTTAGTGATGCAACGGTTAAGTGGGCCCTGGGCGATGCCCCCGCGCCAGATAAAATTGATGAGAGCGGCCCGCTGGATGAGGCGGTGCTGATTAAAAAGCTGATGGCCGATATTGAGCGTGACTCGCGGATCAATCAACTAAAGATCCCAAGCCTGCCAGATATCGCGCTACAGGTGCAGAAGGCGGTTAGGGATAAAGGGACCGACGTGTCAGAGGTGGCACGCATCGTAATGGCAGATCCGCCGCTGGTGGGGCGTCTACTGCAGGTGGCCAATAGCCCGATGTACCGAGGGCGAGCACCCATCACCTCCTGTCAGGCGGCAATTTCTCGCATGGGGCTGCATGTGACAAGGGATCTGGTGATTGGTTGCTCGTTGCAGCAGCTGTTCGACAGCGAGTCAGCGCTACTACAGCGTGTTATGCGTAACGAGTGGCGACACAGCACGCATGTGGCGGCGCTCTGCGCTGTGATCTCTCGTCATGGACGCGGCGTAGATGAAGATCGCGCGATGCTGGCGGGGCTTGTGCATAATATCGGCGCACTACCGATCATCCACTACGCAGAAAAATATCCCGAGCTTGTGCAGAATGAGACGATGCTGACAACGGTCATCCAGCAGCTGAGCTGTGAAGTCGGGGTGCAGGTGCTGCGTCGCTGGGAATTTGATCTCGATATGATTGATGTTGTGCGTGGGGCGCACGACTGGTATCGCGACAACGGACCAAAGCCCGATTATTGTGATGTGGTGCTGCTGGCACAGCTCTATAGTTTTATCGATACCCCATCGATGGAGCGTCACCCTGCGATTGATGCCGTGCCTGCGTTTACCAAATTCTCACTAGGGCGACTGGGGCCGAAAATGACACTGCGTGTACTGGAGACAGCGCAGGCCGATATCGAAGCGATCGAGAAGGTGCTGCAGGGGTAGTACACAAAACCCCACCACCCCGGCAGGTGAGTTTTATGGGGTGACGCGATCGCTGCGTGGCTCTGCCTCGCTATTTAGAGAGCGAGATCCTGCCCTTGCTCTTCGGCTTTCTGGATTTGCTACCGGCACGTTTATTAACAAACTTTTCTTTGCCGAGGCTTTTTGAACGTCCGCCCTCTTTTTTATCGGCAAACTTACGTTTTTTGTCGCCGCCGCGCGGGCCGCCTTTGCTGCCAAAGGCGCCATCTTTAGTGACCGAGATTGCCAGCGCCTGTTGGCGTACGCGAGCCTTCTTCAGCAGCTGAAAGATATCCGCTGGCATATCTGCCGGCAGATCCACGGTGCTGAACTCATCGTAGAGTTTAATATCCCCAATGTACTGGCTGTCGATCTCCGCCTCATTAGCGATGGCGCCGACGATGTCGCCCGGCGACGCCTCATGTATCTTGCCGACTTCGATGCGGTAGCGAGCCATCTCAACTTCCGGGTGTCTCTTCAGGCGGCGCGCCTTACCGAGTGAACCCGGTGCCGGGCGTTTTTCACGCGGACGGTCTGTGCTATTTGCCGCGCGGTCTCGCTCTTTACGAGCCTTTGGAACGGCTTGCGCCTTTGGCATCAGCGGGCGCTCTTTCTGTAACAGAAAGGTGAGTGCGGCAGCGACATCGTTGGGGCTGATGTTCTGTTCTGTTTCTATCTGCATCAACACCTCATTAAAAAAGGTCAGATCTTCAGACTCGATGGTGTCGATGATCTGCTGTTTAAACTCCGTGACACGCTTGTTGCTGACCGCTTCAATTGACGGCAGCTGCATCCGTTCAATCTTTTTATTGGTGGCCCGTTCAATGGCACGCAGCATGCGGGTTTCGCGTGGTGCGGCAAACAGAATCGCGGTCCCCTTACGTCCGGCGCGACCAGTGCGGCCGATGCGGTGGACATACGCCTCTGTGTCGTACGGAATATCGTAGTTGATGACGTGGCTGATGCGCGGCACATCGAGGCCGCGTGCCGCAACGTCGGTGGCGACGATGATATCGATCACCTTCTTTTTGAGTTGTGTGATGGTGCGCTCACGCAGTGCCTGGGTGACATCGCCACTTAACGCGGCGCTGGCGTAGCCGCGTGCCTCCAGCTTTTGCGCCAGTTCAGCGGTAGCATTTTTGGTGCGAACAAAGATGATCGCGGCATCAAATTCTTCTACTTCGAGGATGCGGGTCAATGCGTCGAGCTTATGCAGCCCACTCACCTGCCAGTATTTCTGATCGATGGTATCAACGGTGGTCGATTCCGATTTGATCTTGACGGTTTTTGGACTTTTCAGATAACGGTTCGCAACCTTGCGGATCACATCCGGCATCGTGGCTGAGAAGAGCGCAATCTGACGGCTGTCCGGTGTCTGTTCCAGAATCCACTCAACATCATCGATAAAGCCCATCTTCAGCATCTCATCGGCCTCATCCAGCACCAGTGCTTTCAGGCCGGCGAGTGACATCGTTTTGCGACGCAGATGGTCCATCACCCGGCCGGGTGTGCCGACCACCACATGCACGCCTCGTTTTAGCTGGCGCAGCTGTGAATCCATCCCCTGGCCACCGTAAACGGGCAGCACATGAAAGCCTTTCATGTGGCGCGCATAGCTTTGGAACGCCTCTGCAACCTGGATCGCCAGCTCACGCGTTGGCGCCAGTACTAATAGCTGGGGTGTCTTTTTAGAGAGGTCGATGTTGTTTAATAGTGGTAGTGCGAATGCGGCCGTTTTGCCGGTGCCGGTCTGCGCCTGGCCGATCAGGTCATGCCCCTCCAGTAGGTGCGGGATACATTCCGCCTGAATGGGAGAGGGTGACTCGTAGCCAACATCCTCCAGCGCACGAAGAATCGGGGCCGACAGCGCTAGCTGCGCAAAGCTCTCAGAGGGTGATGACATCTGTAAATACCTATAGTGTTCGAGGGTCGTGCTCCTCAACATATACCAGAGGGAGGGAGCGCGAACTTGCGGGATGATTCCGGCAAGGCGGCAAATTATACACTAACTTGTATGTTTTTGCTCTGTTTTATTCGAAGTATGTGGATGAGAAGCATTCGCGCCTGAATGCTTCTTGCTTAATACGTTTTGTATGCGGCAAGCCCATCCTCTACCTGTTATGTTTTGAACTGGCCAGTGGTGATGAGTGAGTCCATACTTGCCCAGTCAATAGCTATTCTGAATCAGGCAGGAGGTTTTATATTATGGCACTCTTCGATAAAGCAAAGGAACTGTCCGGCAAGGTAATAGATAAAACAGTGGAGTTCAGCAGTGATGAGTTGATTGCAGATACCATTATTCTATCGATGAAAAAGCAGGAAAAGGTGAATGCGATACTTAAACAGCGCGGTTCAAATTATCGCGTGGCAGGTGTCGACCTCGAAATGGGCGTGCCGCCTAAAATGATTTTTGGAGTGCGTCGTATTTCAGAGGAATCAGAGGTTTCTGATGAAGGTGACAGAGAGGGTGGCAGTGAAAAAAACTGTGAATGAGATGGTGGGCCTGGTAGGACCCGAACCTACGACCAAGGGATTATGAGTTCGCATATAAATCAATAAGTTACTGAATATCAAGCAAATCGCCGCGAAACCCGGTGAAACAGAAACTAACCTGGTACCAATAGCTTAGCGCACTTTGGCGAACATCCGTCAATAATCCGCTACGTGATCTATCGGATCGAAGTACTCACCCTTGACAAGCAACACCCCTTCATGTTGCCTGTTTTTGGGAGATATCCTAGAAGACCCACGGGATATCTCCCGAAAATTGTGCTGTTCATGGGTTTTTGGAATTATATATGACAAACTCCTGTACTACGTGTCCTATCGGACCGAATGAGTTTATCACTGCATAATCGGTATATTAGAAGGCGAGAGCATAAAGGGCTGCCGTGCATTTTGATACCCCCAAAACCATGAAACACACGGCAATTCCTGAACGCCTCACGCCTTCAGCCTTGCACTGAATTTTCCAACAAATATCTGGCGGTCGCGAAAGAATTCATCCACAATCCAAATTGGCGAATATCGAAGCACACATACTCTATATGGCAAGCGCAGACCAGCTCAAGGCACTACTCCAGTCGCATATCGAAGGCGATGAAAGCCAGTTCTACTCTATCGCCATGCAACTGGCAGCCCATGAGGCCAAAGTCGGCCATGGACGGCTAGCGAAGGAGTTGCGCGAGCTCATCGACCAGGCCAAGAATCGAAAGGGACGTCTCCAGGCCATTCCTCTGACCAAGCCCCGTGGTGAGCTGTCAGGTCTGTTATCGGTTGACTACCCAAAACTGCGCTTGAAGGACATGGTGCTGTCTCGTGCCATTGCCGGACGTCTGGAACGACTGATCAAGGAACATTCCCAGATCAGGAAAATCAGGGCCCACGGCCTCTCACCCCGTAAGAAGCTATTACTGGTCGGCCCACCAGGAACCGGCAAGACCCTCACTGCCTCCGTGCTGGCCGGTGAACTCGGGCTGCCCCTGTTCGTTGTCCGGCTGGATAGCCTGATGACCAAGTACATGGGCGAAACTGCCGGCAAGCTGCGCCTGATCTTCGATGCCATCCAGCAAACCCGTGGCGTCTATCTGTTCGATGAATTCGACAGCATTGGCTCGCAGCGCGGCATGGGAAACGATGTCGGCGAAATACGCCGGGTGCTCAACAGCTTCCTACAGATGGTCGAGCAGGATGACTCGGACAGTCTGCTGATTGCTGCCACCAATCACCCTGAGCTGCTGGATCGTGCCCTGTTCCGGCGTTTCGATGATGTCATCGAATACCACTTGCCGGACCAGAAGGAAATCATCGCTACACTGAAATCAAAACTGGTCACCTTCAAGACCGGCCGCATTGCCTGGACAAAGGTTGCTCAGACAGCCGAGGGACTGAGCTATGGCGATCTGACACGCGCCTGTGAAGATGCCATCAAGGATGTTCTCATTCATAACCGGCTCAAAGTCATGCAGGGCGATCTGACACGCGCACTAAACGAAAGAAAACACCTGCATCAAGGGCAAGAATAATCGGTAACCCACATGGCCGAAGATCACAAGGACCGACTTCCACACCTGCTCCTCCACGAAACCGCTTCCACCGAACGCTACACACGGCCAGGCACCGGCGGCGGATCAAAACTCAAAACACCACCGCGAACCCGCGCCCAGCACGCAGAATCCCTGATTCAACAATTCGAGGCCGCCCAAGGTCAGGAAGCCGACATTGTGCAGGAACAAAAGGCCTTCGGCATGGATGTAGGAAATGGCCTCTACCTCACCTTCGAAAGCGAGCCCGGATTCGAACTCAAGTTCCAGAGTCTTGAATATGAGCGCAGCGGCATCGAACTATGTTCCGTCAAGGAATTTGAAGACAGGGAGGTAGCCACGGTATTCGTTCCGGAAGGCAAGCTGGAATATTTTTTGCGCAAGATCATCCGTTATCGTGACGAGGAAACCACCCCAAAAAAGCCCGATCAGACACCAAAACCGAAAGAACAGCCACTGATCGAAAGCATCTCCGCCATCAAGCTGGCCGCATTGGAACAACTATTCACCGACGATCCCGCACTCTTCCCGGCAGAAAATCAGGCCATCTGGTGGGAGGTGTGGCTACGCAGTTCGGACGAGATAGATTACGAGGCCTTTCTGCGCGAGCATGCAGAACGGCTCAACATGCGGGTAGGCCAGGAATCTATTTCATTCCTGGACAGAACAGTCATTCTGGTTTACGGAACCTCGGCGCAGATGACGCGCTCAATTCGCCTCCTGGGCGCCATTGCCGAAGTCAGGCTTGCCAAGGATACAGCCGATTTCTACACTGGCATGGATCGGCAGGAGCAGCAGGATTGGATCAATCACGCACTAGAGAGAATTTCACTACCCTCGGATGACGCACCCGCCGTCTGTCTGCTGGATACGGGGCTCAACGAGCAGCATCCATTATTGAAACCCGTTGCTGCCCCAGCCGACATGCACTCCTACGACGCAGCTAACTGGGGGACCGACGACCGGCATGGGCACGGCACACCAATGGGCGGTCTGGCGATTTACGGCGACCTGACCGCGCCACTTTCCAGCAGCAGCCCTATCGAACTGACGCACCGGCTCGAATCGGTGAAGATCATGCCGAAACCGGGCAACCATCAGGACAAGCTCCTGTATGGCGCCATTACCCGCGAAAGCATCATCCGTGTGGAAGTCGAACACCCTGAAAGGGATAGATCCTTCTGCATGGCCGTTACCACTACCGATGATCGGGATCGTGGTCGGCCTTCGTCATGGTCCGCAACCATAGACGCGCTGGCGTCGGGTTCGGAAGATGACGTCCAACGCCTGGTTATCCTGTCAGCAGGTAATACCGACCCAGCCGAACGTCATCGTTTTCCCGACAGCAATCTTACAGATGAAGTACACGACCCCGGCCAAGCCTGGAATGCCCTTACCGTTGGAGGGTACACGGAGAAGGTTCTGCTGGACACCACTCAATACCCGGGCTGGCATTCTATCGCGCTAGCGGGTGATCTTGCTCCGTCCAGTTGTACCTCCATGGACTGGCAAAAAACCTGGCCGATCAAGCCAGACATCGTCATGGAGGCCGGCAACATGGCCATCAGCCCCATTGACGGTTTAGCCGACTATATCGACGACGCCTTGCAACTGCTGACCACTGGCCACCAATACGCCTTGGGCAAGCAGCTGATCGCCTTTGGCGACACAAGCGCCGCCTCCGCCCTGGCATCAAGAATGGCCGCCAGAGTACAGGCGCAATACCCGGATTTCTGGCC
>DRLG01000179.1 GCA_011053135.1 Chromatiales bacterium | reverse complement strand
CTGGAACTGGTGATTGCGCTGGCAGCTAGCCCAGAAGGAATGGAAGGGGCGTCAGTATCGGCTGCGGCTAATGTTGTTGCAGTGATAGCACTACTTGATGGGCTTTCATTAGCTGCAGCGTCATAGGCAGTGACTGTGTATTGGTACTGCGTACTGGCAGCCAGCCCCTGGTCGATGTAGCCAGGGGTTGAAGTTGTGGCAATTTCTACGCTGTCTCTAAAGATCCGATAACCTGTTGTCGCGGTGTTATCGGTTGAGGCCGTCCAGGAGAGCGTAATACTGGAACTGGTGATTGCGCTGGCAGCTAGCCCAGAAGGAATGGAAGGGGCGTCAGTATCGGCTGCGGCTAATGTTGTTGCAGTGATAGCACTACTTGATGGGCTTTCATTAGCCGCTGCATCGTAGGCAGTGACTGTGTATTGGTACTGCGTACTGGCAGCCAGCCCCTGGTCGATGTAGCCAGGGGTTGAAGTCGTGGCAATTTCTATGCTGTCTCTAAAGAGACGATAACCGGTGGTAGCCGTATCATCATCTGAGGCGGCCCAGGTGAGGGTGATGGTTGAGCTGGTGATGTTTACCGTTGCGAGACCGGTTGGCTGGTCCGGTGCTGTTTGATCTGCTGTTTGATCCGCTGTTGCAGCGTTATCAGCGGTAGTGCTGCTTCCACCACCACTACAGGCGGTTAGGCCGAATAGCGTGAGTGTTAACGACAGGAGATAGGGGGCTACATAAAGGGGACTCGTGGATTGCATAGTTTCTTCAGGTTTACGTTACGTTAGAAATTATTTGAAAAAGTCTATCTGTCATCTATGTGACTTCAACAGTATTTATCGGCAGATTATGTGTGAGATTTAGGGGGTTATCGGTCTGGTGACTGGCCATTTTATGCCTGGATGTAGATTTTACATTTTGCTACTGGAAACAGCTATAGCCTCCATCCCCAGAAAGATAAAAACTCCGCAAAAGGCCACATATCTGAGGCCTGCCGATTCCACGGTTTTAAGCTGGTATAAAACAGGGCTCCGGTTTTATCTTTATCTCCGAACGCCTTATCTTCCCCCACTCGCCAGTCCAGCACCCACCAGCTAATCAGCAACCGTTCGAACGGTTTTTGCGCCCCTTTTACATACCCCTTACGACCACCTTCGGTTTCATAAAATGAGGTTGTGGAGCCGTCGCCCAACGGCAGTTTCAGTAAATCAGAAATGGGCGCAATATTGAGCGTCTTCGTCTGGTAGCGCTGGTCGATTTCAGTCTGTGTCAACAAAGCGATCTCCATTACCCGGTGGGTCTCATTTTTTAGATAGATCGCGATGCGGCTATCGCTATCAAACGGCTCGGGCAGCTGCAACAGCCCCGGCAGTGTCATGCCGTACACCCACTGCGAATCACGCTCCCAACCTGCTGGATAGGCAGAGGTGGGCAGATGACTGGTCGGGACAATGGCGAGAAAGCAGCCGCAGGTGTGAACGGTGGTGATGAGTAGCGGCCTGTTCTTTGCATCTAGTGTTATGACTGTCAACAAACCGTTATTGTTTCCGGCAGTGATGTGAAAGGGGAAGAGGCTAAAGGGTGTTTTTTCAAAGTGAATGCGGTAGATCAGGTTGGTGTAGTGACCGTTAGCGGTGGAGAATAGTTGACGATCAACATAGACAAACGGTTTTGTGGCATCAATGTCGATCAGCTCATCGCCATCAGCATCGTAGCGGGCACGCGGTTTGCCGATGCGATTAAATCTCTTTTCATCCTGTTCAGTAATAAAAATGGGTACAAAGCGAGAGAAATCATCTTTCTGGTCGTTAACGATATAAGCGGTGAGAGGTGCGTAGCTGTTTGGGAGGGCGTCATGGTGGGGGCGGTGCGTGGCACAGGCAGAGAGTAGCGTGAGTGCCGCTATCAGCAGTGGAATCAATCTCCCGGATCTTTTTAAACGATTTGTAAGGCCCATACTATTCACTTCGATACGCTGTATTGCTCAAAAGGACTATCTGCTAAACCTTAACAGATACACGAGGAACGTGGGATTATGAGCGCATCATATATGTTGGAACGCATTGGTGGTATGACGAAGGACCCTGTTTCTGAAAATAAGATTTTACGCCACCGGCTGGATGAATTTATTGCCGAGGCACGCAAAAATGAGCGCAAGATGCGCCGTTTTCAGTCGCTGGAGTTAAAGCTTATTGGCCTTAGTTCGGTGCATGATCTGATTAATGCCGTATTGAGCCCCGACTACGCCACCTTCCGCTGGGATGAGGTAACGCTGCTGCTGCTCGACCCCGAATATGAAATTCAACGTGCGCTGGAAGAGGAGGGGGTGGATCTGCGCGAGATGCCTCATCTAATGTTTGCCTCAGATAGCGATGACCTTAGCGCCCATTATCAGATGTCACTCTTTCCAACGCTCGGCCCCTATCGCGCACGCCAGCACGCCAATCTTTTTCCGGCGCGCCGCCGTACTCCCGGCAGTGTGGCGCTGTTACCCCTGGTGCGTCAGGGTAAGTTGATTGGTAGTCTGAATGTCGGTAGCTATAACGCGGAGCGCTTTGTGCGCGGCGTACGGACAGATTTTTTTGAGCACCTCTCGGCGATTGTCTCGATCTGTCTGGAAAATGCGGTAAATATTGAACGGCTTAAGCGACAGGGTTTGACAGACACGCTAACGGCGATCAATAACCGCCG
>DRLG01000178.1 GCA_011053135.1 Chromatiales bacterium | reverse complement strand
TGGAGTAGCTTCCGTCCCCCAGCCTTCCGACGCCTGCCCCAGGCGCTGCATGAGGACGGGCAGATTCCGGCTGTGGGTGATCAACAGCACCTCGTCTCCCGGCTCGAGCACGGTATCCTCTCCGGCAAGGGAAAATTTTCCGTGCGCCAAGACCAATGGCATCATTGCTATCCGCGCCATTGCGCACAAGCTGGCGCGGGCGGCGTATTACATGCTGCGTGACCAGGTGCCTTTCGATGCCGGTCGGCTGTTTACATAACGATTTTGGCGGCCCGGATGAGCCAGGTAATGGGGTTGGTTGAAAACCATGAGACTCTGATTGGACGTCCGGGCATGCCATCCTGTTCGCCATTCGCCCAGGCGGTGAGTCAGCAAAGGGGTGAACGACTTCGGTCGAACCACGGATTCTGTAAAACACATTTTGGACACCGCATGGCACCGAGGTTTTTGTGGGGCGGCCGAGGCCGCCAGGGGCGTCGGCAAATACCACGTCGAACGCCTTGATCCAGATGGGTGACTGATGCGGATGGTCTCATCCGACATCGACCAAAAGAAATAACGGGCGCGAATCGGGGAGCGGATGGCGCTATCCACTACAGAGGTAGTGGCGGGGTGGTTTTTTTACTTGCAGGAGGACGGCTAATGACCCCGTATTCGCTGGCTGTATCGGCCTGATGCTGGACGATGATCCCTGTATCAGGGGTCTGCTGGAGTAGCTTCTGCCCCCCAGCCTTCCGACGCCTGCCCCAGGCGCTGCATGAGGACGGGCGTCAGCTGGAACGTTATGCACAATATTCATCTACACGGTTTAGCGAAAGCGACAACCCATCAATATGGAGAACGGCGTGGAAATCAATCGAGTCTGACCCCATTGATTCGTATCAGGGGTCTGCTGGAGTAGCTTCCGTCCCCCAGCCTTCCGACGCCTGCCCCAGGCACTGCATGAGGACGGGCGTCAGCTGGAACGTTATGCACAATATTCATCTACACGGTTTAGCGAAAGCGACAACCCATCGATATGGAGAACGGCGTGGAAATCAATCGAGTAACCCCATTGATCGACCCCATTGATCTGTTAGGCGCTAATTTGGAAATTGAGGCGAGCAACATATAAACGCATTGTCTTTGTTACACGCTGGATAGTTCCCTCTGTTCTTTTCAAAGAAACTTTCAGTGACGTAACTAGTGTATCCACCACCATATTGCTTATTATCTAGTGGCCCTCCGCAATCTTGGTGAAAATAGCTCCCTTTTGCTATTCCGCCAGCATGCCAGTTGCCATTGATAGAGGAATGACAAACCTTGTCTAAATCCGCATTGCTATTTGGTAAAGCCACCAATATCAATGAATGATCAGTATTGCCTAATAAAGCGCTATAACAGACAGCTCTGGCAGCAGAGATAATCGAATCATTTTTATTGCTTTCTAGAGCCTTTATCCGAGCCTCGCTTTCAATAAGTCTATCGCCGTATTCCTTGGATATTTTTTCGGTTAGAGTATCTGGGGATTTTAATAGTGACTTAGCAACTTCCTCTGCCAGGCCTCGTTCTGCTTTAGTTACTGTATCTAGTTTTTGTCCATAGTCTTCTGCTTTAGCTGAAATTACTGAGACTGTTGAAAGCGACTTGTCTAATTCTTTAGTTATTCTTTTCGCATTTAGTTCTGCAGATGAAGCATTAGCGGCAGAGGCTGCTGCAGAAGAAGCTAGCTTTATTATTTCAGTTTGAGCATCTCCATATGCTTTCGCGTATGCTGATCCCCGTGCGCCTTCATTTACAAACCAGCCAAGTGCAAACCCAACGACAGACAATACGGAAGCCGGCAATACTACCAAGGTCAACATGTATTTCCGTACTAGTTCTTTTGCCTCAGAATTAAGCTCCCCCATTATCATCCTCCAATTCGTTTAACATGACTGTGGATTACTTCGCCTAACGCTTGGCTCACCTGCTGCCCAAAGTGGCAGAGTGAGGTACGAGCGAGCCACTTTGGGCAGTCAGGTGCAGCGTCGTGTTATATTTTTTTATTCGACTGCCTCTGAAATCAGTGTTGATTTTCTTGTAAACCATTTAACTTGAGCTAGTGATTCATGTTCTTTCTTAATCGCAACCTTCCAAGTACTCCCAGTAGGAACCGGCATTAAGAAGGATCCAGATGTTATAGATGGAACGCCAGGAACCGTACTGTCTTGAGCCGCAGTAGAAGCAATGAATTTACCATTTAGTAACCCATTGGCTATTACAAACCTATTATTGTTGTTGGCCCTGACATGAACGGATACAAAGCCACTTTGGGCAGGTGTATATTCTCTATTTGGTGACTTTTCATCCCAAGTGTCTACATCAATCACTTGAAGGCTATTTACAGTCTTTTCTAGTGCTTCAAACTTGGCTTCAAAATTGCCCTCGGATGACACACTAACTGATACCTTGCTCCATACAGTTAAGCCTATAAGTGTGACGCCGAATGCTGTAATTACGAATCCGCCGATGCCAAAGCACCTGTGACGCGAAAAAGTATAAATTACCGACATTATCATTAATGCACCAATTATAATTCCGGCAAGCAAAGCGATATTATTTAAGTCCATATTTATCTCACTTTAAAACATAACGGCAGGCTTAACCTGAGCCGCGTTTTTTGCGGCGTCTGGTTGAAGCCGTGGTTGCACCGGGCCTGGATGCCTCACCCGCAAGCAGCCTTGACCTGTGCGCCTTGTTTCATTTTGCCATCCTTACCCGATGAGTGCATTCAGTTTTTATCCAATTCCTGAGCCTTGCCCGGCATGTGCCTGCTATCCCGGTACCGGTTTTCCTTTGAGGTTGCACGGCCTTTCAGAATGCACATGCCGGGCAACACCTTTTATAGTTTTGGCCTCCCAAGGAATAATGCCAAGCATAACCGGAGGCAAGAAGCTGCAGAGCGGGGCACGAGCGGCGCTGCTTTTTGACTTCCGAGTTTATGTGCTTGTTGGGCTATGACAGCAGATTCATTAGCTTATTGGCAAGCGGTCTAACCACATCTTTATCAGACCAATACTTTTCGTGACTGAGTGGATTCCATGAGGTGAACAGCCCACCAGCATTGATATTGTGATCAGAAACTATCTTGAATGTAGGGCCTAACTGCCTCAGTGGCCAACCAAGAACATCATCTGGGTCATAGTAGTTGTCCCATTTAAAACTGCTATTAGGCTTTTTGAAACACTTTCTATCACTTATTCCCGAAATAAATAATGGTATGTTACATCCAGTTGTGACGAGATTTCTTAGCGACTTTAGCTTCAGGAAATCAAGCTCATCCAAATCAACTCCGCCCGTATTCTCAAATATATATTTATTATGATCTGCATCCCATAGATAGTTTGATATTACTTGACATCCAAGGGACTGAGCGATTATGACAATCGGCTTAGATTTGTCTTGCCCCAGGTCGACATATGCCTTCCTAAGTGCCGACTGGATTTCTTTCTGCACATCCAGGTACTTAACCTTGTCATTGTGCGCGCTGTATTCGAGTGAGCCAGCATCCCCAAATCCGAATAGAAAAAACTGTCTAATTTTCGTGGCATCTAAATCGTTGGCCGATGAAGAGACCATGTCCCTCCACAGCTTATTTTGAGGTTCCTGCAATATAGATGCATACTGAACCTTCTGGAATGAAATACGCATCCAATCATTGCCTAGAGATTTTTTTAATCCATCCTCCAAGTCCGAGAAATAATGCGGTTTTTTCTTGCCCATCCCATGAAGCGTAATTAATGCCACTTCTTTCATGATTCTCTCCTAACCCGGCATAGCCGGAACCAAAATTGTTGTATCACCTATCCTTACTCTTAGTAGCAAGAACAATGGATGGCCACCATGCAATCAATGGCAATCAATGGGGTCCAATGGTGTGCAGGGGGGAAGCATCTCCCCTACAACCCCCCTCAAAGGATCAAATAATCCGAATCACCGAATATCCAACCGGCGGCGACCCAGCAGACCGGCCAGCCCAACGCCCATAAGCAGCAGCGTGCCAGGTTCCGGCACCGTGCCGCCACCTCCGTCGCCGACATCTCCGGAACGAACGGCCCAGGCATAAAACTCACTGGACTTACTGCCGTAGTCCTGGACGCCGCCGCTGGTACTGAAGCCCCACGCGTCGCCGGTATTGGGCGCATACTCCGTACCCGACCAATAGACGCTGGACTGCATGTTCGTGAATGGCCCCGTGCTTGTCAGGCACCAGGGATCCGTATTGCTGCAACCCGTTAAATTACCACTGGTGTCGTACCTACCGTTGTTGCCCAGCGTATCGTAAAACAGACTCGCCAGCTCACTGTAGACCGTAGTCGCCGCACTGCCCGTCTGCACGTTGTACAATCAATGCACAATCAATGGGGTCAGACTCGATTGATACAGCGTAGGCGTCAGCTGGAACGTTATGCGCAATATTCATCTACACGGTTTAGCAAAAGCGACAGCCCATCGATATGGAGAACGGCATGGAAATCAATCGAGTCTGACCCCATTGATTATTAGCGGCGGCATAATCGGAGGTTACGGCGTAGTTGGCATCCTGCAGCCAGGTGATATCCAGCACGTCGTCGTAGATCATGCCGCCGCCACGATTAAACAGGGTGGCCTGGGCTGTACTGGCCAGACCCAGCAGCAATACGCTGCTGCACAGTATTCCTAAACGCTTTTTGTTCATTGTTGCCTCTCTTTCATTTCATTGCGCCCTACAGGATATGCAAGATACACGTGCGAATATATGCTCCCTTATTCATTTCCGATTCTACAAGGCAACACCCATGCCAAATAATTACTGACTAATAATCAATGAGTTAAAATGACGCTTGAACTGCACTGTAAAAAATACCGTCTCACCCATAAGGGTGATGCCGGGCACTAATTCACTGATTTTCAGGGAGAATTACAGATGAAGCCGCTACAGCCGGCTCAAATAACTGTAAATTTTTCTGACAGGCCGGATTGAAGAACAGGTGGCGTGGGTAGAACTCAGTTATCTGAGGGCTTATCCACCGGAAGATTGATGGAAAGCGCCAGGCGAACCAGTGCGGAGCGGTTTATGGCGCCGGTCTTTTTCAAGGCGGACTTGACGTGGGATTTGACCGTCTCCGGCGATATTCCGCGGATATCAGCCATGTCCTTATTGGTGTGTCCTTCCACCATCAGCCGACAAATAGCTGCTTCGGCTTCCGTCATTCGATAGAGTTCCTGCATGCCTTTAGTCGAAACCTCACCAGGTTCCGCCGGGTCCACCATAAACACGATGGCGCCATGAAAGGGGTGAGAGAATTCTTGTTTCCTGTCTGTAAGCGGGGCCACCTCTATGAGAAAGGCATCCTTCCCTGAGCGGCGGGGAATACTAAGCAGCATGCCGTTCGAGATACCGTCGGCCTGTGCCGTCGCCGTGGCCTTCTGAATCGCCTGCTGCAATGTGGCTTGGTCTGTTTTCCGCATGGCAGTAAGTACCGCTTTGCTGTTCAGATAGAGCCCGTCTTCCAGCTCCAGGATTTGCCGTGCCGCTGAATTAGCGATGACCAGCGCCCCCGAATCAGCAAGAACCGCCACCCCTACATGAAAGTGATCAAGGGCATCCAGCACGGCGCGAAAGCGTTTTTCCAATAACACCATAGGCCGACTGATTTCAATGGCCTTGGCTACATGAGGGAGAAAAATCGCCATAAGCTGCTTTTCTTCTTCTCGCATTGGACCATGGTTAATATCATATTGAAACGTTAAATAATCAAACCAGCCATTGTTGTTATTGAGCTTGGCCGCTGCTGCACTACCAATACCAACATTCTTCATCGACTGTAAAAAATTGCCGGCGGAGGGAGGGGCAGAATCAGTAGTTATAATATTGCACGATGGTATATCGCGCAGCAGCCTGGCCGTAGGATCAGCCTGCTTTAAAACGTCAAAGTGCTTCTCTAGTTTGTTACCCCTTGTCCAGAAATGGCTGTAAGCGGTTACAGCAGTATTAAGTTCGGGGTGGCGTGAATCATCAAAAAAAAGTATGGATCCGGCGCCTTTAAGGTGTCCTGTGAGTTCTTCAAGGATTTCCGGCCACTGCTTGCAAGATAAACTGGCATCGTAGATGCGGCTAATGAGAGAGAGGGTTTCTGAAGTTATACCTTTCATGAACCTTACCTATATTAATCAGCCATTTATTGAGAAGGAGTTCTAAGGCACACTTGCCTGTTGCTTTATCATCTTTGTGTTACAAGGCATACGATTGATTTACATCCTGTATCCAACCCTGAGACCAACAGTCCTGGGGGCTCCCCAGCACTGCAATAACCCCATCATGGGATCCTGGCGAAAGAGGGTTTGAGCATACTCCTTGTCAGTAAGATTGTTCCCGAACAGTTCGGCATACCAATGACCCTTGCGGCTCTCGAATGAGAGACTCGCATTAACTATTCCATAACCGCCCTGTTTGACCACAGAGTCCTTGAAGGGATTGAAATAGATTGCAGACTGATAGCGATACTCTCCCCGTAACGCTAAATAACCGTGATTTTCAAGCGCCCAATTATGGTTGGCAACAAGGTTAAATGAGATATCTGGCGCCTGAGGAAGCGGATTTCCAGAACGATCAGGATCGGCTGCCGGATTGTTAGGGTCGACTGAAATGAATTCATCGATCTCTGCGTCCAAAAGCGTCAGGCCCAGAGACAGATCGGTATTGTTCGTGGCTTGCATATGCATTTTTAAGTCCAACCCATTTATCGTGGCCTTGGCCGCATTCACTATGCTTGGAAATGTCCCTATCGGCGCACTTGGCGCCAAGGTTGCAAGCTGCATATCTTTGTAATCATAGTAAAACAGTGCACCATTAAACCGTATGCCTTGGTCTGGGAAATTCACCTTGAGTCCAATCTCATAAGCCCAAAGAAATTCCGGACCAAAAGAGGGTTGAAAACCGGTGGTATTAAATCCGCCGGCCTTAAAGCCCCGCGAGGCCTTTGCATAGAACATTGCGTTGCGTTTTGGACTATAGCTTACGGTCAGCTCCGGTGTGAGCGCATCCCAGGACTCTGTTTCATTTTGAATGAGCGTGGTTGTACCAGGTGGGCCCAGTGTGCCCATGGGATCTTCTATGATTTGAGAAAAATCATGCTTCCGCCGATCGTAACTATAACGCATACCCGCAGTGCCCTGCCATGCGTCAGAAAACTTATAGCCCAGCTCCCCAAACAGGGCGTATGCATCTGTGTCCACAGAGCCTTTTGGAAAATTCCTTACGCCAGCCAAGGGAAGACGAACATCCAGAAGCTGGGTGGCATCCTCATGCAGAAAAAATGCACCCGCGACCCAGCTCAATGCTGTGCCTCGATTTGAGGAGAGGCGGATCTCCTGGCTGAAAGACTTTGAGGTCTCACTCGGGAAGTTAGATGAAAAATCGATCTCGGTCGCATCCAAATCAAGGGCCAGATCTATATCCGATTCCTGATAAGCGGTTGTCGACATAAAATCCACGCCATCCAGTACCCAGGAAAGTTTAAGGCTGTGGCGATTGGTCTCCACACGGACAAACTGATCGATATTCTGGAATACATCTCTGGGATCGCCAGGCACCGTGCCTCCTAACAGCACTCCACCATTTACGGCCTTGGTAGGATGTGTTTGAAAACCAAGCGCGCGCGTACTGTCCTCCTTTGCGTGCTCGGTGCTGAATAGCACGTCAAAATCTACTGATGGTGCGTAACGTAGCTTTCCACGCCAAGCATAGAAATCTTCATCATCCAGATCCTCATCCAGAAAGATGTTGTCAGTGTAGCCATCCCGTTTGATGACAGACCCTGCCAACCGAAAGGCCAGGCTGGTGCCTTCAATGGGAACATTTACCGCGCCACGGAACTGGTATTTGTCATAGCTCCCATAGAGCACATCAGCATAGGCATCATAATAAGGGGCTGGGTCGTGGCTTATGATACTGACCGCACCACCGACAACATTTCGTCCCAGATGAACTCCTTGCGGCCCCTTCAGCACTTCAACCCGTTCTACATCATAAAAGTCTTGTATCGACCCGACGGCGCGCGGCTGATAGACGCCGTCGACATATGTGGCGACGCTGGCTTCAGCGCCGACTGAAATAATATCGCTACCAATTCCACGTAAGTAGGGCTGCCCTAGTACCGTATTTGTCTTTAAGACCAATCCCGGGACGTGATACTGCAAATCAATAGTGCTGCCGATGCCTGCGCTATCCAGTTCCTGTTCAGACAGGATATTGACGGTTGCCGGCAACTTTTGGGAATTCAGGGGGCGCCACTGAGGTGTGATTACGATAGTAACGGGATCGGATGTTTGCAGATCTGGAGTGGACCGTTCTTTCAACTCAGATTCTTGGCCATCCTCAGTTACACCAAGCACCGAATCCCCGGTAGCAGCATCTGACAAGCATGGCGGTGGCATGAACAATAAGCTGATAGTGGTACATGCGGCCAGTATTTTTTGCTGTCTCTGTTCCATGCCTTGATTTTTGTTTTTTTCCGGGGCGGCTGTTGGGGATAAAACAACATTCTTGCAGAAAAAGCAGCCAGTGTTGGTCCAGACAATCCTAAAATCTCATCGAACCTGATTGGACAGACCCGTTCCTTGGATGCCAACCGGGAAGGCATCCGGCTCGAAGCCAGGGACATCGATCTCCACCCGGGCCAAATGGTGCGGATGAACATACCACCCCAGAAACAGTCCGCAATAAAGCCCTGCCATACCCGCGCCCTGGTAAT
>DRLG01000177.1 GCA_011053135.1 Chromatiales bacterium | reverse complement strand
TGTGGTGATCGCACCGAGTTTTGCAGATATCTTTTATAACAACTGCTTTAAAAATGGGGTGCTGCCGATAGCATTGAGCGCGGATGAGGTGGATCGCATCTTTAAAGAGATCGATGCTAATGAGGGCTACCAGTTACAGGTTGATCTGGCAGCGCAGCATGTTACCTTGCCGAGTGGTGAGGTGATCCCTTTCGAGATCGACAACTTTCGTAAAGAGTGCCTGTTACAGGGGCTGGATGAGATTGGTCTGAGTCTGCAACATGCCGATGCGGTACGCGCCTATGAGGCGAAGCGAAAACAGGAAGCACCGTGGCTGTTCGCCTCTTAAGCGAAGCCATTGATGAAAGAACTGAAACAATAAAATAGAGCGTGGAAGAGAAGTCATGACAAAAAAGATACTGGTTTTACCTGGTGACGGCATCGGCCCTGAGATTGTGGCAGAGGCGGTGAAGGTGCTTGAATCACTACAGAAGAATCACAGCCTGGCGATTGAACTTGACCATGCGCTGGTGGGGGGTGCCGCTTATGATGCGGCGGGTTCTCCACTACCGGATGAGACGCTTGATAAAGCGAAGGGCTGTGATGCGATTCTGCTGGGTGCTGTCGGTGGTCACAAATGGGAATCACTCGATATTGCAGTACGCCCGGAAAAGGGGCTGCTAGGGCTACGAGCCAACCTGGAACTCTTCTCTAATCTGCGCCCGGCAATCCTCTACCCGCAGCTGGCTGAGGCGTCGACGCTGAAACCAGAGGTCGTTGCGGGGCTGGATATCATGATTGTGCGTGAACTGACCGGCGGCATCTACTTTGGTCAGCCGCGTGGCGTGCGTACGCTGGAGAATGGTGAGAAACAGGGGTTCAATACGCTCATATATAAAGAGTCGGAGATTGAACGTATCGGCCGCTCTGCATTCGAGATTGCGATGAAGCGTGGTAAACGCCTCTGCTCGGTCGATAAAGCGAACGTGCTGGAATGTACCGAGCTATGGCGCGAGGTGATGAACCGCATGGCGAAAGAGTATCCCGAGGTCGAGCTAAGCCACATGTACGTTGATAATGCTGCGATGCAGCTGGTGCGCGCGCCGAAGCAGTTTGATGTGATGGTGACCACCAATATGTTTGGTGACATCCTTTCGGACTGCGCGGCGATGTTGACCGGTTCAATCGGCATGCTGCCATCGGCATCACTCGATGCAAATGGCAAGGGCATGTATGAGCCGATTCACGGTTCTGCACCAGACATTGCAGGGCAGGGGGTTGCCAATCCGATTGCGACAGTTCTGTCGGTTGCGATGTTACTGCGATACTCGCTGGATCAAACAGCCATGGCGGATCGTATCGAAGCGGCCGTTAACAGGGTGCTGGATGATGGGCTGCGCACCGCGGATATTCATACCGAAGGGCTCCGCCGAGTATCGACCAGTGAAATGGGCGATGCGATTGTGACGGCGCTGAATTGAGTATTCAGGAAAAGAGAGCGGGATAGATTAAAAAAGAGAAGCGTAAGGAAAACTGTGATGAGTAAAAAATATAATGTGGCAGTGGTGGGGGCAACCGGAGCGGTGGGTGAAACCATTATTGAAATACTGGCCGAGCGTAATTTCCCGGTTGATAATTTATATCCGCTCGCGAGCAGCCGTTCAGCGGGTAAACGTGTTGAGTTTAACGGTAAACATGTGAGGGTCGAAGACCTTGATACGTTTGATTTCTCAACAGTCGATGTCGCACTCTTTTCGGCGGGGGGGGATATCTCCGCGAAATATGCGCCGATCGCAGGTGACGCGGGATGCGTGGTCATTGATAACACCTCGCACTTCCGTTATGACGATGACATTCCGCTTGTGGTCCCGGAAGTCAACCCAGAGGCGGTCGCTCAATACAAAAGTCGCAACATCATCGCCAATCCAAACTGCTCAACTATTCAGATGCTGGTGGCGCTGAAGCCTATATATGATCTGGCTGGAATCGAGCGTATCAATGTCTGCACCTACCAGGCGGTTTCCGGTAGTGGAAAATCGGCCATTGAAGAGCTGGCAGGGCAGACGGCGGCACTGCTCAATACGCAGGATGTGAAGCGAGAGGTCTATCCAAAACAGATCGCCTTTAATGCTTTACCGCAAATCGATGTTTTTCTTGAGAACGGTTACACCAAGGAAGAGATGAAGATGGTGTGGGAGACTAAGAAAATCTTTGCTGATGACGATATTGTGGTTAACCCGACTGCGGTGAGAGTGCCGGTTTTTTATGGCCACTCCGAAGCGGTCCATATCGAGACCCGGGAGAAAATCTCGGTAGATGCTGCTACTGCAGCACTTCAGGATGCACCGGGGGTTGTGGTAGTGGATGAACGTGAAGATGGTGGCTACCCAACGGCAGTGACTGAGTCCGTGGGGACAGACCCTGTCTATGTGGGGCGGGTACGTGAAGATATTTCACATCCTCGGGGTTTGAATTTATGGGTCGTTGCAGACAATGTCAGGAAGGGAGCGGCATTAAATAGCGTTCAAATTGCAGAAATTTTGATAAATGATTATATAAATTAGTGAGTTTCTGCGAAGAGCTGCCGTTAACTACCTTGCAATGACAAGATTTTTAAGGTGCAGACGATGTTTAGACGAAAAGGAGATGGAATGTTACCTGGACTCATGAAGGATTTGGCCAAGTTTTTTGCCATGCTTCTATTGTTGCTGCCGGTTAATAGTTTTTCACTCGGTCTTGGTGAGATCAAACTGCATTCAGCGCTCAATCAGGCGCTGGATGCTGAAATAGGGCTGCTCTCAGTTGGCCGCACAGATGTCGCCGATATTGTTGTCAAACTGGCATCCAGAGAAGCTTTCGAAAAGGCCGGCATTGATCGCCCCCATTTCCTCACTCAATTTAAGTTCCAGGTGGCGAAGCGCGTTAATGGCGACGCCTACCTTAAAATCACATCGCGCGAGACTGTAAAAGAGCCATTTCTCGATTTTATTATTGAAGCAAACTGGCCGGGTGGACGGGTGTTGCGTGAGTATACGCTGCTGCTGGATCCGCCGGTGCTGGTTGATGAGCGTCCTGCGGCACTTGATATCCCGTTGCTGGATGATGAACTCCCCTCTGATGAGGGGGCGGCGGCTACCTCGGCAGATAGTGCCGCAGGGCAGACTTCCCGTGAGCTTCCCCGCTTTACCCCTCGAACAACCACCCTTTCAACCACGGAGAGTGGTGAGGCTGTTTATGGCCCAGTAAAAAGGACTGATACTTTATGGCGTATCGCTTCGCAGATGAGGCCAGATAAGAGCGTCACGGTGCAGCAGGTGATGATCGCGCTGCTGAATGAAAATCCGGAGGCGTTCGAGACTCAGAATATCAATGATCTGAAAGCGGGTTATTTTCTACGAATCTCGGATCCCGCCACTATCTCGGATATCTCACCTGTAGAAGCGGAGCGCATTGCAAAACTTCATTATGAACAGTGGGTAGATGCAAAACATTCTACTGCGTTAGCGGCCGGTCAACGTCCATTAGGTGTTAAGGGTAAAACGGCTGGAGCCAGTAGTGGTAGTGCGGCAGAGCCTCGTCTGACGCTGGTCGCACCGGATGAGGGTGATTCGCAAATGGGTTCAGGCAGTGTATTGGGTGCGAGCGATGGCGATGTTCGCCAGGAGCTGGCTTTTGCACTTGAGTCTGTCGATGTCAGTCGGCAAGAAAATGAGGAGCTACGTAAACGGCTCTCTGCATTAGAAGAACAGCTCGCATCGATGCAGCGCCTGATCACCTTGAAAGGAGATACTTTATCTGCAATGCAGGTTGGCCCAGAGGGACTTGCAGTGGAGGAGACGGTCGATAGCGTATCTGAAACGCTGCTTCCTGAAGAGGCCGCGTTGTCAACAGCGCCACTGGACGGTGCTGCTATCTCTGGCGACGAAACACAAGGTGAAAGTGGGAGTGCCGATTCACCAGTCGCCACGCCACCACCTGCGGTGGTCCCTGCCACACCAGCAGTTGAGGCCTCTATTGTTGATGAAGCGCTCGCCATCGTGAGTGGTGTCCTGGCGAGTGCAGGCGCGATGTTAACCCCTGTTCTGGGTGGTGTAGATCCAATGCTTGCAGTCGGTGGGCTGGCTCTGGTCGGCCTGCTTGTCGGTGCGCTGGTCATGCGTCGTCGGAAGGCTGCCTTTGAGGATGAGATGGCGGGCAGTGACAGCAGCGACTATTCAGCGCAGGCTGAAGAGGGTGCGGCTGCAGCAGATGAAGTGGTTAGTGATGAAGCTGTCGAATCTGTACTGAATGATGTGATTCCTGACTATTCAGGTTCAGGCGGAATGGATGTCTGCGATGAGGATGAGATTGATGCGATTGCTGAGGCCGATGTCTACCTGGCATATCGTCGCTTTGATAAGGCGGAAGAGCTACTCAGCGAAGCTGTCCAGAATGAGCCTGAGCGCCATGATATACAGGTTAAATTATTAGAAGTTTACGCCGCGAGTGAAAAGAAAGAGGCATTTATTGAGCAGGCAGAGCGTCTGAAAGCATCGTTAGGTAGCGCAGCTGTAGATAGCGCGCTCTGGAAAAATGTTGCTGAGATGGGGCGGGCCATTGCACCGACCAGCCTGCTCTTTAATGACGAAGTCGATGCGGTGATGGACAGCACAGGCATGAGCGATGAGCTTGATGTTGAGCTGCCCGATCTTGGTGGTGAGCTGGACCTGGGCGAACTGGATCTGAGCGATGCCGATAGTGCTGCTGATTCGGCCGCACCGGTGAGTGAAAGTGATAACCCCTTTGCAGATGTTAGTGAAGATGGCATTGGCGAGTTAGATGGGCTAGGTGATGGCACTCTGGATGGCGCATTCGATACGCTTGACGACCTTGATGAGCTGGAAGCGAGTCTTGATTCAGCAATGGATATGGTCTCGGATAAAGAGGAGAGCCACACTGCGCTCGATGTCGATAGCGAGAAGAAGGCGAGTCAGAGCGATAAAACTACCACTGATAGCGAAAATTCACTCGATAACGTTGAGCTGGACACCGCAGTTGATGCCGATGCGGGTGATACTCTTGACCTGTCAGATGAGCTTTCGTTTGAAGAGGTCGCAGATGAGACAGTAGATGTTAGTGATGATCTATCACTAGAGCTCTCTGATAGTGATGAATTGTCACTCGATGATGCGGATGCGACAACCGCTCTTGATAACAATGAACTCGATTCGGCTAACGACCTGGAATTTGAAGCAGGGCTGGCGCCCGAAGAGAACGGCGCTGAAGATTTAGGTGATGAGCTGCTGCTGGTTGATGAAGATGCCACCACGGCCACAACTGAAACGGCTACAGAATCTATCACCGATTCTGATAACGACATTGAGGAAGATCTGTTTGCGGGGCTGGAAGAAAGTGAGGGCAGTGAGAGCAGTGATGATGACTGGCTTGCTGATCTAAGTGATGATATCTCTTCGCTTGATGATAACCTTGATGATATTGATGATAGCGAACTATTTTCAGCAGAAGATGAAGTAGGCACCAAGCTGGATCTCGCCAGGGCCTATATTGATATGGGCGATAGCGAGAGTGCAAAAGGGATTCTTGATGAAGTGGTTTCCGATGGCAACGATGAGCAGAAAAAGGATGCCAATGAATTAATTGAGCGTATCGCGTAAACTCAGGGTTTCCAGTTTATTTCGTGTCGCTACGCGACTACTTCGTTGCGTGAACTTAAGCTATGCTGAAACCCA
>DRLG01000176.1 GCA_011053135.1 Chromatiales bacterium | reverse complement strand
GTATCGATACCGCCACAAATGGAAAAGAGGCTGTTCAGAAAGTGGCAGAGCGCAAGTACGATATTATTTTTATGGACTGCATGATGCCAGAGATGAGTGGCTATGAGGCCACAGGAAAGATCAGAGAGATGGAGGAAGGCGCTGGCGATGGTAAACATCGCACAGTTATCGCCATGACGGCCAGTAGTATGGTCGGTGATAGAGCGCGCTGTCTGGCATCCGGCATGGATGACTTTATTGCTAAGCCGGTCAGTATTAACAGTCTGGCTGAGATCCTTAAACAGTATCAGCGCTGCTCTGGAGCGTAGTGAGACCTTTACTCGATTGCTCTTTTCTCCTCTGGCGGTGTTGAAAGCGTACTCAGTCGGTTATTTATAGCGATAAACGCCCTCACCCCGTGCGCTTTTACCTTGCCAGAGGAGAAAATTCCTGTTCGTGTAGAGGTTTCACAGTATTAACCCGGCGGTTAATACTGTGCTGATACGAAGCCGGTTAAGCCCTCTTTCTGGAAGCTGAGGTGCGAGCAAACAGGATGCCGAGCAGACCTAGTGACAGTAGTGCGATTGTCGCTGGTTCTGGAACACTGGCCATTGAAATCGTGACATTGTATTTATCACCATAGTAATTGTCGCGAAAATAGCCGTCATTTTCACCAAGAAAAAGATAGAGACTACCGGCAACCATTGGTGTGATCAGGTCCAGTGATGAACCGATGTAGAAGGGTGAATTGATCGGCTCAATCAGACTTGAGCTGGAACTCCAGACCCCAATTAACGAGTAGACGGGGAGGTTACGGAAATCCCACCCTTCGTTAGCACCAGTAGCGGAGGTGCCGGTAGGGTCGGTATAGGTGGTGCCCCAGTCGACAACGGCACCCGTTGCTTCAATAGAGAGTGATTGACCGGATGAAAAGGCGTAGTTCACAGCTTCAGCAGGGGTGCCACGCCCTAACGCTGAGTATTCAATATTAAAGCTGGGGTCAGATTCGGCCAGGCTGCTGTCAAAGGCGTGCCCCCAGCTGTCGTAGTAGAGGTTTGCGGTGCCGGCGACAGTGGTTGTGATCACAAGTGCTTGCGCACCACTGGTGAAAGCAGCGCTAAACAATAGTGCCAGAAGTAGATGACGACCTGTTTTGATCATAAACCGTAACCTCAAGTTAAAAGTGAAAAGGTGTGCTCATTTTAGGGGGGGCATCAAAAAGATGCAAAATAACCCCTTCTTTTAAGTTCGTTGTATTTCAATTGGTTAGCAGATTATATTTATTAAATTGCGATCCGTGAGGCAATTCCAGCGCCATGCCTGCGCTATCGGGCCGTTTGCTGAGTAAATCCTGCCGGTTGATGGTCGCTCACTATTCGCGAAGCCGTGTACCGTGAAGCAGTGACATTGTGATCTCATCTGCGCTGAGCGTATCGGGGAAATAGGCTCCTGAAATCTTCGCGGCGTGAATAGTGGCCCCTTGCAGGGCGCTATTGGTGAAATCGATGCCGCGCAGGTCAGCCTGCCTGAAATAAGAACCACTAAAATCGATACCATCCGCATTGATACCGCGTAGATCGACACCGCGGAAATCGCAGCTGGTGAGGTCGCCGTTGATACCTGCCGCTCGCTGGCGATTAAATTCATCAATCTGCCCTTTACGAAGCAGGCGATAGAGTGGTTCGTCGTTTTTCATTGCGGGGCGTTGTGTCATACCGATTGCACCTCTACTGTTGTCTCTCTGATCATTGTCTACTCAATGTGCGTGGCTTGCAATGATTCGATAACGGTAGTGGGCATAGGCCCAGGTGCTGTCGATGAGCTGGATAAGTTCGACGCTGAACGGCTGCCTCTCCGTATGAATGTGAAGTTGGTCGCCGACGTTGAACTGGTCGATGGGTGTGATCAGCGTGGTGGGATGAATTAACGGATCGACATTGGGGGTTAGCAGCGCGCGGTGGTAGTGCTCTCGGCGGTTACCTGCGTTATCAATGGCGCAGGCCATAACGGCAGTGCCATTTTCGGCAAGGCACTTGATGCCGAGATCGTATCTATTTTCAGGACTGTTGCGGCTCCATTTTACTGTGCCAATACGCCAGCTTTCATTGGGGCTATCTGCGGCTGGGCGGTAGGAGATCAGCGCGCCGGTGGGTAGATATTGTTCGGGATCACTGTGGTGTAGCGCCATTCCACCGAGGCTGATGTCTCTCTGTTGCGCCACCTGGGTCGTATAGTCATTTTTGACAGATGTGGTGGGAAGTTTAATCGAGTCATGGTGGTTGAGTATCGTCGCAGTGCGATTTTCACAGTCGATAAAGTGATGGCACGCTGCCAGGCCGTTGGCGAGAGTGACCGCTGCTGTTGCCGCCGTCCGTTTTGTCAGTCGCTCTGGTCGTACAATCAGCGCCTGTGCAAGACGTCGGTCGAGCGCTCGCTGATACTTCTCGGAAGGCAGAATTTCATTGATGTCGAGTAGCCGTAGTGAGGGGAGTTCAAGATCGTGCTGGTTAAGTGTGTGATGTGTCGGCGGTAGATCGCTCTCCAGGTCGATATAAAAACGGCCGTGCAGTTTCTCCGGTGAATCACTGCGGATGATCTTGCACTGTGGTGCCCAGCTGCGTAGTGATTGGTAGGCGCGGCTCATTTCATTGGGCATCAGGTGGTATGGGTTGGCAAGGGAGAAGAGCAATATCCGTTTATAGGCGTGCTCAATCGAGACCGGCTGGCGCTGTTGTGGATGCTCGTTGAGTCCCAGGCTAAAAGGGGTTGCCGGGATGTTATAGGTCTCTGCAATGTAATAGAGCCGATGGATCTCCGACCAGACCGCTATCGCTGGAGGGGTGTAGAGCAGATAGCTGTGCAGCAGGCGCTGAGCCAGATGTTCAATCGCCTGATAGAGTGCCCGGCAGAGGTGGTGCGTGTCACTGCCGGCGGGAATGCTGCGCGCATTATATCGTTTACTATCACCCTGCGCGCGCAGTGGTGAGGGCAGTGGCGACTCCTGGATGATGATGAGGTAGCCGCGGGTGATCTCGCTTAACATGGCCTGCACACTATTGAAGTGAGCGCCTCTTCTGCGACTAAATGGACGTTGCGATTGTGCATAGTGCTGTGCGATGCGCTTTATCAGCGTGTTGACCAGCGGGGTAAAGAGCGCCAGCGCATGGGCGCGCGCTGCAATGGGCATTGTGGTTTTATTGAGGCGGCGTAGTGCTTCGCTCGTAAGCCGAATGGTTGCGCGGTGGTCGGCAAGTGGCAGTGCTCGAATCCAGCGGCGGATCGCAGCGGGTGCTGGATCGAATGTTGGTGAGTGCTGGCGCATTCGGTGATGGTCTGAGAGGTGTGGTGTCGCGGCGATGGAGTGACTCATGGTGAGTGCTTGCAGATCCTTGCTAGTGATAAGTGTTGCTGCTCGCTGAGCAGCCATTTCCCTGCGCTTATTCTAGTTGGGAAGCGCGAGTTATGTCATGACGGTTTTGTCGTGGCCTGAATCCAGCCAGTTTTATTCCATGCTTCCTTAGGGTTAAGCGGTTGGTAAGAGAATAAAACAGATTGGGGTTCCCAATCAATGCACCAAGCGAGTAGAGTACCATCAGACTATAAGCAACGAAATTCAAAGAGAGAGATGAATGTGTGCTGACGCATTAATCGGTCATGAGAACAGGGCAGTGAATCCAGCATTAAAAGGGTGGGGGTTTGTGGCGCTGTTGCTCTCGCTGCTACTGGTTACCGATGCTATGGCCGCAGGTGGCCCGCGTGCTGCACCGGTGGTGGTGGATCTGGTGAGTGAGCGGATGATGGCACCGACGGTCATGGTGGCCGGGAGTGTAGTGAGCCGACTTGATGCCGAAGTGGCCGCGGAGATGGCGGGGCGTCTGGTGTGGCTGGCCGAAGTGGGGGATCGCGTTGCTCGGGGCGATAAGCTGGCACAGATCGATGATGTCTCACGCCGTCTGGAGGTCGATGAGGCGCGCGCAAAAGAGGCGCAGGTGAAGGCGCGTCTGACGTTTCTTGACAAAGAGCTGAAGCGCCTCCGCAGTCTGGCAAAGCAGAATAATGCAGCACGTACGATGCTGGAGCAGACAGAGTCGGATCGTGATGTTGCGCGTGCCGATCTTGCTGCTGCCCGCGCACGAGTACAGCTGGCGGAGGACCGTGTTGCACGTAGTGCGCCACGCGCCCCCTTCGATGGCACCGTGGTGCAGCGGCTGCTCGAGCCGGGTGAATGGGCGGACAGTGGCGCTAAGGTGGTCAGGCTGGTTAATACCGAGCAGGTTGAGGTGCGCGCGATGGTGCCACTCTCTTCGTTACGCTTTGTGAGTCAGGGGGCGCGGCTGCGTGTGCTGGCGAATGGTGAGCAGCAGCTGGCGCGGGTCCGTTTGCTGGTGCCGGTGGGTGACCTGCAGTCTCGCCTGATGGATCTGCGCCTCGACCTCGATAGTACGCAGTGGTCTGCGGGGCAAAGTGTGCGCATTGCAGTCCCGACGGCGCAGGCGGTGAAGGTGCTAACGGTGCATCGTGATGCAGTCGTACTGCGTCGCAGCGGCTCCTATCTCTACCGGGTGAATGGGGAGAACCGCGCGGAGCGCGTCGATGTGACGTTAGGGATTGCGATGGGCGACTATATTCAGGTCAGTGGTGCGCTGGCAGCCGGTGATCGGGTGATCACCGTCGGCAATGAACGGCTGCGCCCAGGGCAGCTGGTGAGTGTGAAAGGCGGAGCGCGCGAGTGAATCTGACGCGTCTCTCTCTCGGCAACCCGGTTGCGGTTGCAGTTGCCTTTCTGCTGGTGCTGCTGTTTGGTCTGATCAGTCTCGACCGTCTGCCGATCCAGCTCACTCCGGAGGTACAGGAGCCGGAGATCAGCATCTCCACGGTCTGGCGAGCGGCGGCACCGGAAGAGGTGGAGGCTGAGATCATCGAGCCGCAGGAGGATGCGCTGCGCGGCCTGCCGGGCGCCACCAGAATCCTCTCAGAGGCGAGCCGGGGGAGCGGCAAGATCACCCTCACCTTTGTTGTCGGCACCGATATGCAGCGCGCGCTGCTGGAGGTGCTGAACCGTCTCAATCGTGTCGCCAAATATCCTGCCGACGCCAGTGAGCCGGTGATCAGCTCGGTCGGTGGCGATAGCCGCCCGATTGCGTGGTTTATCATCAAGCCCGTTGAGGGCAATGAGCGTCCCATCGCCTCCTATCAGGATTACATCGAAGAGGTGGTGCAGAGTCGTTTTGAACGGGTGCCAGGGGTGGCGATGTCCGAGGTGCGCGGCGGGCGTGAAAATGAACTGCGGATCACCTTTGATCCCTACAGAGCGGCCAATCTTAATATCCAGCTACCCGATGTGGTGAAGCTGGTCGGCGCGGAAGATATCTCGGCCGGCTTTGCCGATGTCGGTAAGCGCCGCTACACAGTGCGCTATACCGGTGCCTATACCGCAGAAGATATGGGGGCGATGATTCTCAAGTGGCGTGACGGCAGTCCGGTCTATCTGCGCGATGTGGCGAAGGTAGAGGTGGCGATGGTCGATCGCAGCAGCTTTGTGATCC
>DRLG01000175.1 GCA_011053135.1 Chromatiales bacterium | reverse complement strand
CCACGTCGCACTACATTGCAGAGCTTGCGCGCCTGCGTGGGATTAAATCGACACGGATCGCATACGGTGTACCATTTGGTGGTGAGCTTGAATATGTTGATGGTGGCACATTAACTCACGCCTTTGCGGGGCGGAGAGAGGTTTAACCTGGGTTATCTTTCCTGGCTCTCCTTGTCGGTAAGCCTCGCTGTGGCCGAAGATCGGAGGCGTAACTCGAGGTGTTGTGATATGTTTCACTGGTAGATTGAGAGCGGTGATGCTAGTCTAAATTATAACACTGCGGAATACATAGGGAATTTTGGTTATTTATTTCCCCTCTTTTTATGTAGTCTTGATATACTCAAGCTGAATGAGAGCTGAATATTTTCGACGAAAGAGGCTACTACTAATGCGAGTGGTTTCAAGGTAAAGGTAGAGGATGCAGTTAACACTTTATACAGATTATTCACTACGTGTATTGGTATATCTTGGCCTGAAAGATGAGGGGCTATCAACGATTACCGAGATCTCAGATAATTACGCGATCTCTCGAAACCACCTGGTTAAAGTGGTTCACAACCTTTCAAATAACGGTTTTATCCATACCGTGCGAGGGAAGGGTGGGGGGATGCGGCTGGCATTTTCACCGGATGAAATCAACATCGGCACTGTCGTGCGCGCTACGGAAAATAATTTTAACATCGTTGAATGTTTTGAGCGTGATGATAGTAGCTGCCCAATTACGCCAGTGTGCGCATTAAAAGGGGCACTTAAAGAGGCAAGCCGTAACTTTCTTGCGGTGCTGGATCGCTATACGCTGGCCGACGTGCTGACCAACCGTGACGAGCTTGCCGCATCATTTAAATCGATCAATATTGTCGAGCAGCCGATGGCTCAGCCATCTATTGAGCCGTCAATGAAGATGAGTTCCTGACTGCCCGGTTAGCTACTGTTGAAGCTCATCGTAGAGCTTATGGTAGCTTTCCATTCGAACTGAACTGATCTTTCCCGCTTCTGCTGCCGCTTCAATCGCACAACCTGCATTACGGCGGTGGCTACAGTTTCTGAATTTGCACCTGCCCAGGTAGGGCTTAAACTCTTTAAAGCCTTGCGCAAGCTGCTCTGCGTTCACTTTCCACAGGCCAAATTCACGTACGCCCGGTGAATCGATCAGGTGCCCCCCTTGCGGCAAGTGGTAGAGCACAGTGGTTGTGGTGGTGTGCTTTCCCAGCCCCGAATGTGCCGAGACTTCATTGGTACGAATGGCGAGTTGCGGCATGATGGCGTTGATTAAGGATGACTTTCCCGCACCAGACTCACCGACAAAGATGCTGGTTTTGTCGCAGAGCCGGGCGTTGAGCGCCTCAATGCCGATCGCTGCTTTTGTGCTTGTCAGTAAGGTTGTATAGCCAATGTTCTGGTAGATGCTGAGCGCCTTCTCCATTCGCCCAATTGTCTCTGATGATGCCAGGTCACATTTATTGAGCAGGATCAGCGGGGTCGCCCCCAGCAGCTCTGTTGCGACGATATAGCGATCTGTCAACGCAGTGTTGAACTCATAGTGGGCCTGTTCATCACCGACATCAGGAATGGCGTTGACGATGATCAGCTGGTCGATGTTAGCCGCAGTCTCTTTCGGCTGGCCGCGGCGGTCCGGGCGGGTTAACACCCCGCGGCGCGGCATCAGCGAGGTGATAACGCCACCGTCACCGCTCACCTCCCAGGTGACAAAGTCGCCGCATAGCGGTGATATTTTTTTGCGGCTGACACACTGAGTAATCTGACCGCTGCTATCTTCTACCGCATAAAAGTTGCTGTAGCGCGCGATCACAAGCCCGTTGTATCCGGCTGGAAACGTGATCATCGCATCAGCTGCCTGGTATGGTTAAGGGTTCTGGCCACACCTGTTAGCGCTTTTCTCTGGAGAGGTGTGCGATCCTCACCGGGGCAGGCGGGTGAGAGTCATGAAATGCGGAGTAGAGGTGGTCTGGCGTTAACGTTGCGGCATTCTCCTCATACATTTTGACCAGCGCCTGAATCAGATCTTCCGCGTTGGCATGTTCAGCAGCAAAATCATCAGCCTCAAACTCATGCTTACGTGACATGCGCGACATAATCGGTCCAATAAAAAAGGTAAAGACGGGCATCACCAGCATAAACAGCATCAGTGCGGTGTGGGTCGATGGGGTCTCGATTCCCAGGCCGTGAAAAAACCACGGCTGATTAATCAGCCAGCCGAGCAGTGCCAGCGCTGCGAGACTCATCGCCGCCATAGAGATCAGGCGCTTTTTGATATGGCCATGTTTAAAGTGGCCCAGCTCATGGGCAAGCACCGCTTCGATCTCTTCAGGGGAGAGCGATTCGATCAGCGTGTCGTAAAAGACGATTCGTTTATTGGTGCCGAGCCCAGTGAAATAGGCGTTGCCGTGACCAGAACGGCGCGACCCATCCATCACAAAAATGCCGTTGCTGCTAAAGCCGGTCTTCTCCATCAGGGTTTCGATACGCTCTCTCAGCGCCTGATCTTCCAGTGGCTGAAACTTGTTGAAGATAGGAGAGATGAACGCGGGATAGGCCCACATCATAAAGAAGATAAATGCCATCCACACCAGCCACACATAGAGCCACCACAGGCTGCCCGATTGCTGCATTAGCCACAGTACAATCCATGCGAGTGGAATGCCAAAGATGAGTGTAATCGCGGTTGTTTTCAGCGTATCTGTCACGAACAGTTTTGGGGTGATTTTATTAAAGCCAAAGCGCTCTTCGATAACAAAGGTCTTATATGCGGAGATGGGGAGGTCAAACAGGCTGCCGATCACAAAGGCGCTGACCAGAACGGCGACACCTGTCGTGAGCGGTGAAAGCGCCAGGGCCTGCCATGCATTATCCAGCAGGTTGAGGCCACCACCGATGGTCCAGACGAACAGCAGCAGAGTGGCAACAATGAGGTCGATCATCTCAAGGTTGATGTTGGTCGTGGTGTAGTCGGCTGCCTTATGATGCGCCTCCAGCGAGATCTTGCTATTGAATGGCGGTGGAACTGTTTCACGGTGATGGGCAACGCAGTTTTTCTGGCGCAGTCCCAGCCATAGCTGAACGCCGAGCGTGAGCAGTGCCATGAGTATAAATACCACTGAAAATGTGTTCATTTAGCTCCGATTCCGTTATCCGATCCAGTGACGCGACACACATGGTTCTTTGCTACAATGCGCATTAAAATCGTTTGGATTCATTTGTCTGTAATTTAGCCTGGGAAGAGTTTACCACTATGCCGCAAAGCCCTAACAACCTTGTTTGGCTCGATCTTGAAATGACAGGACTGCTCCCAGAGCAGGATTGTATCATTGAGATCGCCACGATCGTTACCGATAGCGATCTAAATGTACTCGAAGAGGGGCCGGTATTCGCCATTCACCAGAGCGATGAAATTTTGAACGGCATGGATGAGTGGAATACCCGTCAACACGGCCGTTCAGGGCTGATCGACCGTGTGCGTGAGAGCAAAATCACAACTGTCGAGGCGGCGCGTGAGACGCTCGACTTTATTCAAAAATATGTTCCGGCAGGAAAGTCGCCGATGTGCGGTAATACTATCTGTCAGGATCGCCGTTTTATGTACCGTCTAATGCCGGAGCTGGAGGCCTATTTTCACTATCGGAATCTTGATGTGAGTACACTGAAAGAGCTGGCGCGTCGCTGGTCACCCGAGGTCTATCAGGGGTTCAGCAAAACCTCATCACACCTGGCAATGGATGATATTCGTGATTCAATTAATGAACTGAAACACTATCGCGAACATTTCATACAGTTGCCATGTTAACCGCCCCCGGTTTTGAAATAATTTTTCTATTAGCATTTAGGAGAGTCGCGGATGAGTAACGCTTCGCAGGCGTGGCACGTTGCCATGCATATCAACAAAGGCAGTGCGGGAGCCGTTGTTTCGGTTCGTCACGACGGTAAAAAGACGGTCGTTAATAAAATTCCGTTAGTGTCAGCACAGAGCAGTGAGCGTGAACAGGTGTTTATCGGCCTGGCTGCCGATGACGCGGTGATTCAGATGGCAGCCAGTAGTCAGGCGATCAAACATGTAGATACCTTTGTGGCGGAGAGCTATGTGCCATACGCCTACCCTTACTTTGATGGGGATACCCACTGGTACTCATACGATGGTGACAAGGAGAGCGGTGAAGATCGTCAGGCCTGCCCGACGGGTGGTGCGCCGATGCTGGTGGTGCGCAATAATGGTGAGAGCGCCGAGGTGGTGAAACTGATCTGTCTTGGTCGCGGCCACCATGTGGTGGCATTTTCTGCGCCGACGAAAACGAATGCCGCCATTCCTAAGCGCGCCTTTGTCAGTAACCTGCTGGATGGCAACATTGTGGTGCTGGGCAATGATCCGGCAGATGCGGAGCACTATCTACAGGTCATCAAGATCATCGATCTATGCGAGCCGGACAGAGAGGAGAGTGGCCAGCACTGCACTCCCAATAACGCATTCCCACACGGCATGGCCTTTTCGCCGCTGACTGGCAAAATCTACAGCCTCAATAACGGCTATGCTTCGATTGTGGTGGTTGATCCTGTGTCGCTTGAGATCGATTCTCGCCTGCAGATGAAGAAAAGCAGCAACCTGCTGTTGAGTGGCGATGGGCGTTATCTGATCGGTAAAGGGGCGGATCGTAAAAGTGACCCGGAACATGTGATGGGACGGCTGTCGGTGGTCGATGTGATGAGTGGCAATACTGAAACTGCGCTTGATCTGCCCGATATCTATCCGAGCACCTATCGCTTTAATCGAGATGGAAGCAAGCTCTATGTGACGACCGCCGCGACAGGTAAAGGTGCACAGCGCGATAATCTGAAGATCGATCTGTTGCAGGTCTATGACGCCTCGGCGCTGCCTGAATTAAAGCTGATTAAAGAGGTGAAAGTGGGGCTGGCCGATTGTGGTCGTCGTCCGCTGGCCTACACTGCATCGAATGCAGGGCCGGATCGGCTCTTTATTCCAAATCCAACCGATGGCACATTAACGGTGCTTGATGGCGCAACGGATGAAGTGGTTGAGACTATCGATATTGATGAGGGTAACGCCAAAGAGATCACCTTCTCATTCTGGGATGGCGAACTCTTCGGCAGTTAATCGAAACGCGACCGCTAGCGTGTCGATTCTGGGTGCTGTGCCAATGCCCACTCAATATGTTCACGCACCATTGCGGATGAATCATAACGGCGCTGCGTTAGTGCGGAGATGATCGCTGGTTGCGTCGGCGCGTTGCCGAGTGCCACGGCGATGTTGCGCAGCCAGCGCTCATGGCCAATACGACGAATGGCAGAGCCGGTGGTGTTGTCGAGAAACTGTTTTTCACTCCATGCAAACAGCTCAATTAGTGTGCTGCTGTCGAGTTGGTGACGCACCTGAAAATCCTGTTCGCGTGTCAGCTGGGCAAAGCGATTCCACGGGCAGAAGAGCTGGCAGTCATCGCAACCATAAATGCGGTTGCCGATGAGCGGACGGAACGCCAGTGGAATTGCACCATGCAGCTCAATGGTGAGGTAAGAGATGCAGCGTCGTGCATCGAGTTTATAGGGTGCGATGATGGCGTCGGTGGGGCAGCAGTCGATGCAGGCCCTGCAGCTGCCGCAGTGGTTCTGGCCGGGAGGGTCAATCGGTAACGGCAGGTCGGTATAAAGTTCGCCGAGGAAAAACCAGGAGCCTGCCTGCTGGTTAATCAGGTTGGTGTGTTTGCCGATCCAGCCCAGCCCCGACTTTTGCGCCAGTGCTTTTTCAAGCACCGGGGCGCTATCGGTAAAGGCGCGGTATGAATAGGGGCCGACCTCTTTTTCAATCTGTGTCGCCAGCTTCTGAAGCCGTTGGCGCAGCACTTTATGGTAGTCACGCCCCATCGCGTAGCGTGAGACATAACCAAGGGTTGGGTCGTTAAGACAATCTTCCGCCTGGTGCTGGTCGTTGACCAGATAATCCATCCGCACCGAGATCACCCGCAGGGTGCCCGGCTCCAGCTCGGCCGGACGGCTGCGCCTGGTGCCGTGGCGTGCCATGTAATCCATCTCTCCGTGGTGGCCTGCATTAAGCCAGTTGAGGAGGTGAGCCTCATCTTCGGCTAGATCGGTGTCACTGATCGTCATCGCCCCAAAACCGAGCGCCTTGCTCCAGGCGCGAATCTTGTCAACCAGCGTAGCAAGTGCCTGCGGTGATAAAGTGGGTGGTGGCTGTTGTGAGTTTGACATAAGCGCTATGATAACGCGTATGAGTTTGTTGCCACATAGATTGTATCGTGCTGCTGATGTGCGGGCGCTTGACCGCATTGCGATCGAAGCCTATTCCATTCCGGGGATAACATTGATGACGCGTGCAGGTGCGGCGGCCTTTGCTGCACTTGGTGAGCGCTGGCCTGATGTGCAGCGTATCGCGGTGGTTTGTGGGGGTGGCAATAATGGGGGCGATGGATTCGTCGTGGCACGACTGGCACACGAAGCTGGGCTTGAGGTGACGGTGATGTTACTGGCGGCAGCCGACTCACTAAAAGGCGATGCCCGGCTTGCCTGTCAGGCGATGGTCGCTGCGGGTGTGGAGCCGACCTCGATGGTGCCTGGTCTGTTGAACGGTGCGGATCTGATTGTCGACGCACTTCTGGGTACCGGACTAGCGCGGCCGGTCGATGGCGCCATGCGCAGTGCGATTGCTGAGATCAACGCTGCGCCAGCTCCGGTGCTGGCAATCGATATTCCATCGGGGCTGAATGCCGATCGCGGCGTCGTGATGGGGGTGGCGGTCAGCGCGGCTGTGACCATCACTTTTATCGGTGTGAAGCGGGGGATGTTGACGGCGGCAGGCCCCGACTACTGCGGTGAGGTTCTGTTTGATGATCTGCAGCTGCCAGCCGCGCTCTTGGAACATATCGCACCCGCTACTACACGTATTGAATGTGATCAGTTTTCGACATTGCTGCCACCTCGAGCGCGTTCAACCCATAAAGGTGACTGTGGTCACGTACTGGTGGTGGGGGGTGCGCCGGGAATGAGCGGCGCGGCGCGCATCAGCGGTGAGGCTGCGTTGCGCTGCGGTGCAGGGCTGGTCTCGATTGCGACAGCGGCTGCACATGCGGCCACAATGAATCAAACACGCCCGGAGTTGATGATCCACGCCGTGGGTGATGCGAATGAACTGCACCCACTGGTGAAACAGGCCGATGTGATCGCGATTGGCCCGGGGCTTGGTCAGTCGGCCTGGGGGATGACACTGCTGGCGGCCGCACTGGCGTGCGATGCGCCACTGGTGGTCGATGCCGATGGGTTGAACCTGCTGGCAGCCGACCCCTGTATGCGTGATGACTGGGTTCTGACCCCACACCCCGGTGAGGCGGCGCGCCTGTTAAACTGTTCGACCCGTGAAGTGCAGGCCGATCGCTTTTCTGCCATCGATGCGCTGCAGCGCAAGTATGGTGGGGTGGTGGTATTAAAGGGGAGTGGTTCGCTGGTGATCGATCAGGATGGCGCTGTCTCTCTGTGTGATGCCGGTAACCCCGGCATGGCCAGCGGTGGTATGGGTGATCTGCTGACAGGGGTGATCGCCGCGCTGATCGCACAAGGGTTGAGTCTGGCAGATGCGGCGAGGTTTGGCGTGTCGCTCCACGCCAGCGCGGCTGACCATGCGACGATGTGTGGCGAGCGAGGGGTGCTGGCGAGTGACCTGTTACCCCACCTGCGAAAACTGGTGAATGGGCTGTGACGGGGGGGGGCGCAGATGTCGAAAAAAACTGGGCCGTCTCATCCGCTGATGCGATGGAGGCGCTGGGGGCACGCTTTGCCGGCGCGATCAACGGCGGTGGCGTCATCTTTCTTGATGGCCCGCTAGGCGCAGGTAAAACAACCTGGACGCGCGGCTTTTTACAGGCACGTGGTCACCAGGGGGCTGTGAAGAGCCCCACCTATACGTTGGTAGAGTCCTATCCTCTGTCGGGTGGGGTGGTGCATCACTTTGATCTTTACCGCCTCGGAGAGCCTGAAGAGCTGGAATATATGGGAATTCGAGACTATTTTTCAGCAGATACGCTCTGTCTGGTGGAGTGGCCAGAGCGGGGTGATGGGATCATTGGTGAGGCCGATATCGTATTAACGTTGCGCTATTGTGATGATGGACGAGCACTCACCGCACACGCGAGTAGTGAAAAAGGGGCGAGATTATTGCTACAGCTCACATGAAAGATGCCGTTAGATGAAGAGGTAGGTTGATGTGGATGGGTAGGTTTGTCATCTATCCTGTTAAAAGTATTGCAATTAAATAATAAATGAATTAAAAGTATTGCTGTAGGGATAAAGCAGAGCCAAGGGTAATGAAAAAACTAAGTCTCATATTCTTGTTAACACTGCCGTGGGTCTGCTCTGCCGCGGGCAT
>DRLG01000174.1 GCA_011053135.1 Chromatiales bacterium | reverse complement strand
GGTATCGGCGTATGCGGTATTTTTACACGTGATATCGCTGAGACCAAAGTTGCACTGGTAAATCAATTCGCACGCGAGAGTCAGCATCCGCTGAAATGCACCATGGAGGAGGCGTAGCGAACAATACATGAGGTAGGTGTTTTAATGTTAAGCAAAGATCTTGAATACACACTCAACGCCGCTTTTCAGGCTGCGCGAGATAAAAATCATGAATTTATGACGGTGGAGCATCTCCTGCTGGCGCTGTTTGATAACACCGAATCCGCTGCAATTTTAAGAGCGTGTGACGCCGATATTGATGCGCTCAGGAAAGAGCTTGAAACCTTTCTTGAAGAGAACACACCGGTGCTGAGTGATGATGAGCGTGAGACTCAGCCAACGCTTGGTTTTCAGCGTGTTTTACAGCGGGCTGTTTTTCATGTGCAGTCCTCTGGTAAACGAGAAGTGGGTGCTCCCAATGTGCTGGTTGCAATCTTTGGCGAGCAGGATTCGCAAGCCGTTTACTTTCTCAATAAACAGGACATCACACGGCTCGATGTCGTTAGCCATCTTTCGCATGGCCTCTCAAGAACCTCCAGTGATGAGGAGAATGAAAGCATCTCACCGGATAGCGACGAGAGTGGCGGGGAAGGTGAAGCGACGAAGAACCCACTGGAAAATTACGCTACCAATCTAAATGAGCGCGCCAGAGCGGGCAAAATTGACCCCCTGATCGGACGCGATGCAGAGGTGCACCGAGTAGCACAGACACTCTGTCGTCGCCGCAAAAACAATCCACTGTTAGTGGGTGAAGCGGGAGTCGGCAAGACGGCTATAGCCGAAGGGCTGGCTAAGATGATCGTTGATGGCGAGGTGCCCGATGTGCTGGAAAACAGCACCATCTATTCACTCGATATGGGCGCGCTGCTGGCGGGTACAAAATACCGTGGCGATTTTGAAAAGCGCTTAAAGGGGCTGCTTGCTCAAATCAAAAAAGAAGAAAACGCAGTGTTGTTTATTGATGAAATTCACACCATTATCGGAGCAGGCGCGGCCTCAGGCGGCGTGATGGACGCCTCAAATCTGATTAAACCGGTTTTAAGTTCGGGTGAGCTGCGTTGCATCGGTTCAACGACCTACAGTGAATATCGCGGTATCTTTGAAAAAGACAGAGCGCTGGCGCGTCGTTTTCAGAAGGTGGATGTGGGTGAGCCATCGGTCAGTGAGACTATTGATATTCTGAAAGGACTCAAGTCACGTTTCGAAGCGCACCATAAAATACGCTATACACAGGACTCTCTGAAGATGGCGGCTGAACTGGCCGCACGTTATATTAATGATCGTTTTATGCCGGATAAAGCGATTGATGTGATTGATGAGGCGGGTGCCAACCAGCGATTACAGCCCGTATCTAAGCGTAAAAAGACCATCGGCGTGAAAGAGATTGAAGCGATCGTCGCCAGGATCGCACGCATCCCTGCAAAGAGTGTGAGCAGTTCTGATAAAGCTAAACTGCGCACCCTGGAGCGTGATCTGAAAATGGTGATCTATGGGCAGGATGAGGCGATCGAGTCGCTCTCAGCGGCGATCAAGATGTCACGCTCTGGGCTGGGTGAAACGGGTAAACCGATCGGTTCATTTCTGTTCGCGGGGCCCACCGGTGTTGGTAAGACGGAAGTGAGCCGCCAGTTGGCACACATACTCGGGATTGAGTTGATCCGTTTTGATATGTCTGAATATATGGAGCGCCACGCCGCATCACGTCTGATCGGCGCACCTCCCGGCTATGTCGGGTTTGATCAGGGTGGTCTGCTTACTGAGGCGGTGAATAAACAGCCGCATGCGGTACTACTGTTCGATGAGATTGAAAAGGCGCATCCCGATGTTTTTAATCTGCTACTGCAGGTGATGGACCACGGGACGCTGACCGACAACAACGGCCGCAAAGTTGATTTTAGAAATGTGATTATTATCATGGCGAGCAATGCAGGTGCAGAGCAGATGAGCCGAGCATCGATCGGCTTTGCGGCGCAGGATCACTCCTCAGATGGCATGGAGGTGATCAAGCGCACCTTTACGCCAGAGTTTAGAAACCGTCTCGACGCCATTGTCCAGTTTAAGGCGCTCGATGCGATGACGATCGCCAACGTTGTCGATAAGTTCATTATTGAGCTGGAGACGCAGCTGGAAGAGAAGCATGTAGTGCTGGATGTTGAGGAGTCCGCGCGTGAATGGCTGGCGATGAATGGTTATGATCCTTCGATGGGGGCACGCCCAATGGCACGAACGATTCAGGATCATGTGAAAAAACCGCTCGCCGAAGAGTTACTGTTTGGCCGGCTGGCCAAAGGCGGGCGCGTCAAGATTAACGTCAAAGAGGGTGAGCTGGTGTTTGAGATCGAAGGTGCAGAAGAGACCGTCGAGAGCTAGCGGTCCTGGTTCAGCAATCGGTGGCTGCCGGGCCGGTTTGCAGGATTTCTTTTTCTAGCTGGCCAACTGAGGGTGATCAGCGTGCGCGGTAGGTGATGCGCCCTTTGGAGAGATCGTACGGTGTCAGCTGGACGGTCACTTTGTCACCCGTCAGAATGCGAATGTAATGTTTACGCATTTTGCCAGAGATATGTGCAGTGACGATATGTCCATTCTCAAGCTCTACGCGGAACATCGTATTTGGCAGTGTCTCAACGACAGTGCCTTCCATTTCAATATGTTCTTCTTTTGCCATGCGCTAATAGTCGTCTAATTTGAGTTTAAGTTGAGTGAAACTGGCCTGTGACCTTTGCCCGGTATTATTCAGAGCGCTCACCCCATTTTATTCGGGGGCTTTGCCCCAAGCGGCGAGATTATACACCATTTTTTTTTATTTCTCGCTATTGCTGGCGATTAGCGTCGAATTGAATTTGAAAGTGGCTGGATTAAGCGGGGGTTTGTGCTGAAAGAGTGCACCTCCACTGCTTCGGTGCAAGGGATGGGGTGCGGCAGGCGGCATCGATATGGTTGATAAAAGCTGATCGTGCGATCTCCTCTGCCCCGAGGCTGGTCATATGGGGAGAGCCGATCTGACAATCGATTAACGAAAATTGCCACCTCTTTAACTGCTCAACAAACAGGGCAAAGGCAACTTTTGAGGCGTCTGAGGTGTGGCTGAACATCGACTCTCCAAAAAAAAGCTGGCCGATGGCGATGCCGTAGAGGCCGCCGACAAGCGCGCCATCTCGCCATGTCTCGACAGAATGGGCGTGGCCAAGGCGGTGCATTGTGATATAGGCAGCGCGCATTTCAGATGTGATCCAGGTGCCGGCGCCGTCATCTCTCGCTGTCGCGCAGGCGCTAATGACCTCCTCAAAGGCGTGGTCCAGCGTGACTTCAAACTGCCCCTGGCGCAACCGCTTTTTCAGGCTACGGGATACTTTTAACCGCTCAGGATAGATGACCGCACGCGGATTGGGTGACCACCATAAAATGGGCTGGCCATCGCTGTACCATGGAAAGATGCCGCTGCGATAGGCGTTGAGCAGCGTTGCCGGGGTGAGATTGCCGCCCACGGCGAGCAGCCCGTCCGGCTCCTCCAGGGCGAGCGACACATCCGGGAAGTGGCACGCCGATTGATAAGGGTCGAGGTAAGCTGGTTCGCGTGGCGTACTCATGTTGGTTGCTGTTTGTAAGGGAGGTAGCGGCTTAGCATTGCCTGGTAGCGCGCTAAATCCTGCGACTCATAATTGACCGCTTTCTGAATCGCATCCCTGAAACCGGGGTGGGCGATCCAGTGGCGTGAATGGGTTGTGGTTGGGTAAAAGCCACGAACCAGTTTGTGTTCACCCTGTGCACCTGCTTCAAAACGTTTTAGCCGCTGTGCAATGCAGTAGTCGATGGCGCGGTAATAGCAGACCTCAAAATGGAGGCTGTGGTAGTCATCGCGGCAGCCCCAGTAGCGCCCATAAAGTGCCTCGCTATTGACGAAGTTGAGTGCCGCCGCGACCGCCTGTCCATTTTTCTGCGCGCAGACCATCACAATATTGGCGGCCATCGTTCGCCCGATCTCCCTGAAAAAATCAATTGTAAAAGGGGTTTGATGGCCGCGCTTAAGATAGGTTTTACGATGGAAGCGATAAAAGTGGTGCCACTGCTCATCCGAGATCTCATCACCGTGCAGCAATGTTACGCTGATGTCGGCCTCCGTTATTCGGCGTCGCTCTCGCTTTATCTTTTTGCGATGGCGCGAGGAGAGCTGTGCCAGAAAATCATCGAATGTCTCGTAATCATGGTTGAGCCAGTGGTACTGCGTATCGGATCGCGCCATGAGTGCAGGTTGATCCAGCTGCTGGTTATCGAACGTATCAAGAAACAGGCAGTGTAACGATGAGACCTGCTCCCTCTCTGCATAAGCAAGGATGTATTCGATAATCTCAGCCGCAGCCTGCGAATCGTTTCGCTCTGCCAGTAGCAGGCGTGGGCCGGGAACCGGGGTGTAGGGTGCTGCAATGACCAGCTTAGGGTAATAGGCGAGCCCGTGGCGCTCATAGGCGCTGGCCCACGCCCAGTCGAACACGAACTCTCCCCATGAATCATGTTTGAGATACATCGGCACTGCGGCGACTAGCTGGCCGTTCTGATAGCCGACCACATAGCGCGGCTCCCACTGGGTTCCGTTACCGATCGACTGGTGATCTTCAAGTGCGCTTAGAAACGCGTGGCTGATAAAAGGGTTATCGCCCGCAAGTCGGTTCCACTCGGCCATTGGGATGCGCGCAAGGCTCTCAACGATGGAAAGCTTCATCGTACTGGTGGGCGTGGTGACAGGCTCTATTTAAAGGATTTAATCATGCCTGCGATCTCAAATTCACCTTCGCTCTTGCCAGGGTTTGAACGGATGACTTCGATGATTGCGTCAAGCGGCGGGGTCGCATTGGTGCCGGGAATCACGTGGATCTCCAGTAGTGTACTCACCTCCAGCGCCTCCCCCGCGATAAAAAAGATACCGTTGCCGCTAAGGTTTCTGGTGGTACCCTCTTTTAGTTCACCATCGCCATCGGCCTTTTTATACTGGATGGCGCATTCGGTTTTGATTCTCTGAAAGCTTCTTAGCTCATTCACATTGTACATATGGCGAACCTCTTCAATGCATCTTCAGTTGCAGGTTATTGTAGCAGCCCAATACCTGCTGGCTGGGCTGCCAACCGGCCTGGTATTGTTGTTCAGCTCTCCTGTGCCAGCTTATCGAGAAAACGCTCAGCATCTAACGCCGCCATGCAGCCAGAACCGGCGGAGGTGATGGCCTGACGGTAGATCGGATCAGAAACATCGCCCGCCGCATAGACGCCGGGAATGCTGGTCTGGGTCGCATTGGCACCGCCGCCGTTTTGGGTGGTGAGGTAGCCGTGTTCCATCTCCAGTTGTCCTTCAAACAGTGAGGTGTTGGGCGAGTGGCCGATCGCGATAAAGACCCCCTGAACCTGAATCTCTTTGGTCTCATCGCCTTCAAAGCGTTTGAGGCGCAGGCCGGTCACGCCGCTGTCATCGCCGAGCACTTCGTCGAGCGTCTGCCCCCATTCGATAGTGACATTACCGTTTTCCGCTTTTTTAAGCAGCTGATCGGCGAGAATCTTTTCGGAACTAAATTTATCACGGCGGTGAATCACGGTGACATGCGATGCGATATTCGATAGATAAAGCGCCTCTTCAACGGCGGTGTTACCACCACCCACCACCGCGACCGGCTGGTTGCGGTAGAAGAAGCCGTCGCAGGTGGCGCAGGCCGAGACACCGCGCCCCTGAAACGCCTCTTCCGACGGCAGTCCGAGATACATGGCGGAGGCGCCGGTGGCGATGATCAGTGCATCGCAGGTGTAGGTGCCGGCATCGCCGGTAAGGGTAAATGGGCGCTGTTTAAGATCGGCAGTATGGATATGATCAAAAATAATCTCGGTATTGAAGCGCTCGGCGTGCGCCTGCATGCGCTGCATCAATACAGGTCCTTCCACACCGTCGGCGTCGCCAGGCCAGTTATCGACATCAGTGGTGGTGGTAAGCTGGCCGCCCTGTTGTAGGCCGGTCACCAGCACAGGGTTGAGGTTGGCGCGTGCCGCATAGACCGCAGCAGTGTAGCCCGCAGGGCCTGAGCCGAGGATTAGCAGGCGGCAGTGTTTTGTTTCGCTCATCAGTGATGCTCCATCATTATCATTATGTCTTGTTTGCTGTGCTAGAGTGATGGGTGTTTATTGTGCTTGACGTTTCAGACGATTGATAGCCTCAATCCATTTTAGGTTCAAGGGATTAAAGCCTTGAGGCCGTTTAAGGGTGAGGCCGAAAAAACGCTGTGAAAATGCTACAGTGCCCATTACCAGAAGTTGCCTGAAATAGTACGTGAAGCAAGGAGGCGGGTCAAAGATGCGTATTGGAATTCCTCGTGAAATTAAGCCGCTCGAAGGGCGTGTTGGGCTGATTCCGGCTGCGGCAGCGGAACTGGTCAATTGCGGCCATGAACTCTATATCGAGTCGGGTGCTGGTGACCTCAGTGGCTATAGCGATGCGCAGTACACCGCGCTGGGGGTGAGGTTGCAGCCGGATGCGGCGAGCCTTTACGACGTGGCAGAGATGATCATTAAGGTTAAAGAGCCGGTCGAACCGGAGATCGCACTGCTGCGAAAAGAGCATCTTCTGTTTAGCTACCTGCACCTGGCGGCTGAGCCAGCGCTGACCCGGAAACTACTCGATATCGGTTTGACTGCTGTCGCGTTTGAGACGGTTGAAGAGCAGCAGCAGTTGCCACTGCTGGCACCGATGAGTGACATTGCGGGGCGACTGGCCACACAAATCGGCACGACGCTACTGCACCAGCCCAATGGTGGTAAGGGGGTGCTGTTGGGTGGGCTGCCCGCTGCGCCGCGCGGACGGGTGGTGATCCTCGGTGGGGGTGTTGCGGGTGGTGGGGCGGCAATGCTGGCGGCTTCGATGGGGGCTGAGGTGGTGGTGTTTGACAAAGCGCGAGCCAAACTGACACAGATGCGTGCGCTTGGCGTGAATGTGACGGCGCTTTACGCCTACGGTGATCAGATTGCCGACGCGGTAGCTGGGGCCGACCTGTTGATCGGTGCGGTGTTGGTTCCCGGTGCAAAGGCGCCACACCTCGTTTCTGCTGAGATGGTGAGGTCGATGGGTAGAGGGAGCGTGGTGATCGATATCGCCGTTGATCAGGGTGGCTGCATCGAGACCACCCGCCCGACCAGTTACCAGTCACCCACTTTTGTGTGGGAAGAGGTGGTTCACTTTTGTGTTACTAATATGCCGGGGGCGGTGCCACGCAGCGCATCGCAGGCGCTGTCGGCGGCGTTGATTCCCTATGCGATTAAACTGGCCAACGGTGAACTGGATCAACATGCGAGCCTGAAGGGGGGTATCAATCTACGTGGTGGCGAATTAATCCATCCCGCGTTGCAGCAATCTATGGCATAATTCCCCCTGTTTTTTAAATCGCTGACACTGCATTTTTTATGTCAGGCTCTGTTGTTTTAACATCATTTTTCAAAGACCAGACGAGTGGGACGAGCATCACGTAATAAATCCGAGGCGCAGTCGCCATTGGCGGGCCACCTGGTGAGGGGGCTGCGCGAGGGCGCGCTCTTTATTCTCGGCGTGGTGGCGATCTATATGCTGCTCTCGCTGACAACCTATGATGCCGGCGATCCTGGCTGGTCCCACACGGCCAATAGCGACATCGTGCATAACAAAGGCGGTGTCGCGGGGGCCTGGTTTGCCGATATCTTTCTCTCCCTGTTCGGTTATTTTTCTTACCTCTTTCCGTTAATGGTCGCCTATGGCGGCTGGCTGCTCTATCGTGGGCGCGCCGCCGAAGGGCCGTTTGATATGCGTCAGCTGGCGTTGCGTAGCGGCGGTTTTCTGCTGACGATGGTCGCAGGCAGTGGCCTTGCCGCACTCCACTTTGTCAGCTCGCCTGAGGCGCTACCGATGAGTACTGGCGCGGGCGGTGTGCTCGGCGGGGGGGTTGGCAATCTACTGGTGACACCGTTTAGTTTTATCGGTGCGACGCTACTGCTGCTGGCGCTGTTTATGACCGGCGTCACGCTCTTTACCGGGTTGTCATGGATTGCACTGATGGATCGTACCGGTGAGCTGACATTAAATCTGGTTGAGTATCTGCGCAGTCAGCTCGACCGCCTGCGTGACTATATTGAAGGCCGCCGGGCGCGTAGTGAGCGTAATGAGGTCACCACTGTTGCAAAAGAGAAAGAGAAGCGCCGGATCAAACCGCGCATTGAGCCGGTGATTAAACAGTTGCAGCCCAGTGCCCGTTTAGAGAAAGAGCGTCAGGTGCCGCTTTTCAAGGTGGCCACCAAGGGTGACCTGCCGCCGCTGTCGCTGCTCGACCAGCCTGAACCCACCAGAAATAACATCTCCAACGCCTCGCTGGAGGCGATGTCGCGTCAGGTGGAGTTAAAACTACAGGACTTCGGTATTGAAGTGCAGGTGGTTGAAGTCCACCCGGGGCCGGTCATTACCCGTTATGAGCTGCAGCCAGCGGCGGGGGTGAAGGTGAGCCAGATCAGTAATCTGGCGAAAGATCTGGCGCGCGCGCTGTCGGCGATCAGTGTACGTATCGTTGAAGTGATCCCCGGTAAATCGGTGGTGGGGCTGGAAATTCCAAATGAACATCGTGAGATGGTGCGCCTTAGTGAGATTATCCAGTCGGAGTCGTATGATCGCGTAGCTGCGCCTATGACACTGGCGCTGGGTAAAGATATCAACGGCAACCCGGTCGCAGTCGATCTTGCCAGGATGCCGCATCTGCTGGTGGCGGGCACCACCGGCTCCGGTAAATCGGTAGCGGTTAATGCGATGATCCTGAGCATGCTCTATAACGCATCACCAAAAGAGATGCGGCTGATTATGATCGACCCCAAGATGCTGGAGCTGTCGATCTACGACGGTATCCCCCATCTGTTAGCACCAGTGGTGACCGATATGAAAGAGGCGGCCAACGCACTGCGCTGGTGTGTCGCGGAGATGGAGCGGCGCTACGGCTTGATGGCGGCACTTGGCGTACGTAACATCACCAACTACAACCGTAAGGTGCAGGATGCGATCGATAGCGGCAATCCAATTCCCGACCCGCTGGCAAAGCCATCGGATGCGCTGACGGTCGATGGCGAGGAGCCGATCATGCTGGAGCCGCTACCCTACATCACCGTGATTGTTGATGAGCTGGCCGATATGATGATGACGGTGGGCAAGAAGGTTGAAGAGCTGATTGCGCGGCTGGCGCAGAAGGCGCGCGCGGCGGGACTGCACCTGATACTGGCGACGCAGCGCCCATCAGTGGATGTGATCACCGGTCTGATCAAGGCCAACATTCCCACCCGCATTGCGTTTCAGGTCTCCTCCAAGATCGATTCGCGTACTATCCTGGATCAGGGTGGCGCGGAGCAGTTACTGGGCCACGGTGATATGCTCTACCTGCCGCCAGGTACCGCGGTGCCGACACGTGTTCACGGCGCCTTTGTCGATGATCACGAAGTGCATAAGGTGGTCGCACATCTCAAGCAGCATGGTGAACCGGACTATATCGACGAGGTGCTGGCGCCAAACGAGGCCGGTGCCGATGGTGCGTTACCAGTAGTCGAAGGTGCGGAGAGCGATGAGCTTTATGATGCAGCGGTACGTATCGTCACCGAGACGCGCAAGGCCTCTGTTTCAGGGGTGCAGCGCCGCCTTAAGATCGGTTACAACCGCGCCTCAAGACTGGTTGAAGGGATGGAACAGGCGGGTATTGTGGGGCCACTGGAGTCCAACGGCTCGCGCGAAGTGCTGGCACCTCCGCCGGCCAAATAGAAGGGGGTTGTTCGCAATGTCTCGCAGTATCTACCAAATTTTGATGGCTCAGTCTCTGCTGCTCGCACTTCTTGTGCCGTTACCTGCAAAGGCTGGCAGTGGGCTTGATCGACTTAATCACTTCTTCGACGGGCTGGGTAGTCTGCGCGCCAGTTTTGAACAGAGCGTGATGGACGATAGCGCCTTTTCACTACAGGAGAGTCGAGGGGTGGTGATTATGCAGCGCCCTGATAAATTTCTGTGGGACTACCAGGCCCCTTATCAGCAGGTGATTGTCGCCGACGGGAAAAAGATCTACATCTATGATGCCGATCTTGAACAGGTCACCGTTAAGCCGATGTTGAAGTCGATGGGCGACACCCCGATGTTGTTGCTCAGCAGCGGTGGTGCCCTTAGTGATAGTTTTGTGATTACCGAGAGCGGTGAAGATAATGGCCTCGCATGGCTGCAGCTAAAACCTAAAGCAGCGCAGAGTAACTTCACCCTGTTACGCCTCGCCTTTGATGCAAAAACATTGCGCGTGATGGAGCTGGTCGATAGTTTTGATCAGACAACGCGGCTGCAATTTAGCGATGTGAAACGCAACCCTCGTATCGATGGCGCCCTGTTCAGGTTTGTTGCCCCACCCGGTGTCGATGTCATTGAAGAGGGTGCCGATGCGGGTGGAGTGTTACAGCCCTGATGCCGGCTGTGGCAAAAAATGTAGCGGGGAATCTCAATGACATGCAGGGCCATCCGTTAGCAGACCGCATGCGCCCGCAGTCTATCGACGAGTTCTTTGGCCAGGTCCACCTGATGGGGTCAGAGAAGCCGTTGCGCAGTGCGATTGAAACAGACAAGCTTCACTCGATGATCTTCTGGGGGCCGCCGGGAAGTGGCAAAACAACACTGGCGCGACTGATAGCGCGTTATGCCGACGCTGAGTTTATCAGCCTTTCTGCTGTCCTGTGTGGGGTGAAAGATGTGCGCGAGGCAGTGGCCAGAACGCAGGGGTTTATGGCCACACAGGGGCGGCGTACTGTGCTCTTTATCGACGAGGTGCATCGCTTTAACAAGGCGCAGCAAGACGCCTTTCTGCCTTATATCGAAGATGGCACCTTTATCTTTATCGGTGCGACCACTGAGAACCCCTCATTTGAACTGAATAACGCGCTGTTATCACGTGCGCGAGTCTATGTGCTGAAGGCGCTCGCAGCGGATGCGATTCGCGCCATCATTGATCGCGCACTGCAGGATGAGCGGCGTGGTCTCGGCAGGCGCGAGATCAACTTTCCAGCCGCATTAAGAGATGAGCTGGCGGTAGCCGCCGATGGCGATGCACGTCGTGCGTTGAACTTTCTAGAGATCATTAGCGACCTTGCCCCCCATGAGAACAGTGATGACAGCGCACCGCAGCTTGTCACTG